>JAZSLZ010000115.1:0-28740 GCA_045535635.1 Clostridia bacterium | reverse complement strand
ACTTGCACTCTTTTTTATTTTAATGTGTCCTGTAACAGTTAATGTTAAAACAGACGAAAACAAAAAAATTAAATTTAATGTTAAGTTTTTATTTATAAATATTAATAATCAAAAAGAAAAAACTAAGAAGACAGCTTCAGAAAGTCCGAAAAAAGATAATTTATTTAAGACATATCTTAAAAAATACGGTTTCACCCAGCTTGTTTCAAAAATATTTGAGCTTATTTCCGATGCGCTTAATGAGCTTTCGTTTATACTAAAAAAAGCAAAGTTCAAAAAGGTTTATCTTACAATTATAACTGCCACAGACGATGCAAGTAAAACTGCACTTTCTTATGGAACAATATGCTCAGTTGTATATCCTGTTACAGCCTATATGGACAACGAGCTTAAAGTTTCAAAAAATGCTTTTGATATAAACATAGGTTGTGATTTTAATACTGATAAACCTGATTATTCATTTGAACTTGAGGTTTCCCTTAAAAGCTTTTCTGCAGTTATCTCTGCCATAAAGCTTTTCAGAAAATACAGAAAATTATTTTAGTATGTAATTGTGCATTAAAGGGCCTCTTCCCTTGCCTATATCAAGGTTTGCAGAAATTGCACCTGTTAAATACGCTTTTGCGTTTTTAACTGCATCTTTAAGGCTTTGTCCTTCTGCTAAATTACAAGCTATTGCAGAAGAAAGAGTACAACCCGTTCCATGTGTGTTCGGGTTGTTTATTTTTTTGCCGAATAGCCAGGTTATATCACCATTTTCATATAACAAATCTGTACCATCAAGATGTCCGCCTTTTAAAAGCACAGAGGTTTCAATCTTCTCTGCTATTATCTTTGCACCTTTAAGCATACTTTCTCTGTCTGTAATTTTAATACCGCTTATTACTTCTGCTTCTGAAAGATTTGGTGTTACAACTCTTGCAAGTGGCATCAATTTATTAATTACTGTTTCTACTGCATCTTCAGAAATTAATCTGTGTCCGCTTGTTGACACCATAACAGGATCTACAACTAAATTTCTTGCACCGTATTCTTTTAGCTTAGCAGAAACTATTGCAGCATTGGAAATCATACCGGTTTTTATACTGTCAGGGAAAATATCACTAAATACCGCATCAAACTGATTAGTTATAAATTCCGGTGTCATTTCAACAACATCGAAAACCCCTATTGTATTTTGTGCAGTTACTGCAGTAATAACGCTCATAGCATACATTTTATGCATTGTTATTGTTTTTATATCTGCCTGAATTCCTGCACCTCCGCTACAGTCCGAACCTGCAACTGTTAGCACCTTTTTCATAAGCTTTTCCACCTTTCCAAAAGAAGTTTTGCGTTTTTCTCTGCATTCCCTTTAAAAATAGCACCGCTCACTGCAACGCCATCTGCTTTACAGCCTTTAAGCTGTTCTATATTTTCAAGAGTTATTCCACCTATTGCAACAACAGGTATTTTTACTGAATCGCAGATTTCTTTAAGACCTGAAACAGATAAAGGTGATACATTTGTTTTTGTATCTGTTGAAAACATTGCACCACACCCAAGATAGTCTGCACCATCTTGTTCTGCCTTTATTGCTTCTTCTTTATTGTGTGCCGAGATGCCTATTATTTTATTTTCAAGCACTTTTCTTGCATCTTTAATATCAATATCCTCCTGACCTAAATGTACACCGTCTGCATCAACGAGCTTTGCTATTTCAACATTGTCATTTATTATAACAAGTGCTTTGTTTTCACATATTTTCTTTACCCTTTGCGCCATTTTTAAAAAATTATTCTCATCTGCATCTTTCATTCGAAGCTGAATTATTTTAACTCCGCCTTTTATTGCATTTTCTATGCTTTTTAGTGTTGGATTGTTGTCTGTTACGCCATAAACACAAAACAGTTCTTTACTTAACTTCATAGATTGTATGCTCCTTTAATTTTTCATCTGTGATTTTATTAAGCTCATTAAAAAGCCGAACTTTAAAATCCCCTATATTTTCACAATTGGCAAGTTTTGCTGAAACTGCCATAACAGATACCGCTTTTACTGTTTGATAGAATGAATTTTCTTTTGCAAGATATGATGCAATTATTCCTGATAGCATACATCCTGCACCTGTTATAAATTTGAGCTTTTCAGTTGAATTTTTAATATATACTGTTCTTTCTCCATCAGTAATAACATCAGTTTTACCTGTTACAACTGCAATTGTGTTAAGTCTTTTTGCAAATTTTTCAACCTCGATTATATCTGCCTCTTCCTTAGAATCAACACCGCTAAATCTTGTTTTATTTATTATACTGTTAAACTCCGAGCCATTTCCCTTAATAACTCTGAATTTTATTTTTTTAATTAACTTTAAAATTGCTTTTCTTCTGTGGTTATTACCTGCTCCTACCATATCAAGAACAACAGGTATTTTCTTTTTATTTGCAGTTTTCCCTGAAATTAACATTGCCATAAGCTTTTGCTTATTTAGTGTTCCTGTGTTTAAATTAAGAGCGTCTGAATTTTTTGTTACTTCTTCAACTTCTTTTACATAGTCTGTCATTGTGGGAGAAGCCCCCACCGCAAGTTCTGCGTTTGCCACATCACCTGCGGTTACATAGTTTGTTATGTTATGTATTACCTTCATATTTATAACCATTAACTCCTTTCACAAAGTAAGGCTGAAAGAAAATTGCACAGATTGAGCTGATTTACGACTGTCGTGTACTTTGTGTACATAAAGGAGTAAAACAGTGCAAGGTGTGTGATTTTATTCAGACTTTACCTGTCTTTCTTAATGCATAAAGTATTACTGATGCAATTATAACACCTCCAAGTGAGCTTACCGAAAACGGAATTACCATAGCAAAAAGTGCAGTTTCTTTCCCCATAATAAAGGTTGCAATCGGATATGTTAAAATTGCACCTATTATTCCCGTTCCAACTAATTCACCAATAAGTGCAAATGGAAGCTTTTTGCCATACTTATACATAAGTCCTGCAAGAAGTGCTCCGCACATACTTCCCGGGAATGCAAAAAGTGTTCCTATACCTAAAAGATTTCTTATAAGAGCCGCTAAAAATGCCATCAAAAGACTCCACCAAGGACCAAGCATTACTGCAGACACCACATTTACAAGGTGCTGAACAGGACTGCATTTTGATGCACCCACAGGTATTGAAATAAGTGAACCTGCCACTGCAAGAGCAGTTAAAACTCCTGCTAAAACTATTTTTCTTGTTTTTTCATTTTTCATAATATGACCTCTTTTCTTAAATTCTTTCGGTCAGAGGTCACTTCCTCACTCTCACCCCGAAACACGGGTTCCCTCGCATAGTCGGTGCAGGACTCAATTTGCTTCGTTTGTCTTTTTAAGCCAAACTTCGCCCTTTCGTCTGCACCTCCTTCTTTCGCAATTACTCTCGCTCTGCTACCCTGCTCGGTTGTAAACGCCCTCACTACGGTTCGCTATCGCTACCAACTAATTGCGATTTTTTCAGTACAATACATTTGGACTCAATTTGCTTCGTCTCACACCTATATTCTTTCAAGAAACTCAAACCCATAAGGCGCTCCCCTCGGTATTTTTTGCGAGTTTCCATTTGGCAAGTGGTTATCTTCCTTTAGTCAATGCAAGTAAAAATGTTACTACCATTGCAGGAAGAGTGCATCCAACCGCAAAATCTATGTTCATAAAAATGCGGTATATTATAAATCCTGCAAACCATATCACAAGATTTACGATGCTTACAGCTTTATTTTCGCAGTTTCTTTTAAGTACAAAGAAATCTGCAAGTTGAATTGCAATCATAGGCGCAAATACAGAGCCTATGAAATACAAAAAGCCTTCAAATTTGTTCACCGAAGTGAATATTGCAAGTATTGTTCCGATAACCGTAACAAGTATTGCCCAAAGCTTTATATTTGCTTTTTTATTTATACTGTTTATGCTTACTCCTGCTGAATAAGCATCCAGATATGTAGTTGTTACAGTTGAAAAAATGACTATCAGAATTGCCATCGCTCCAAGTCTTGAAGATGCAAGTATTACCGCTATATCGCTTTCTCCTGCACTAATTGCCATTCCCATACCGATTATATACATAAAAGAGCTTACGATGAAATACACAACCGAGCTTACCATTGATGCTTTTACAGGCTTTTCTGCACCTGATGTGTAATCAGCAATTAACGGAAGCCACGAAAGAGGCATTGCAACTGCAAGTTCCACCGCCTGACCAAATTTAATACTGCCCAGTACTGTTTCTGCTTTGTAATTTCCTGAAAAAATTTCAAAAGCAAGAAAAACAGTAAGTGCAAACAACAATAACATAGCAACTGTATTAAGCTTATTAAAGTTTTTTTCTGTTAAAATCCACACTATAATCAAGGCTCCTGTAACTATGCTCCAGAGCCATTCATAAGGCATAGGCAAAACAAGATTTGCCGCAAGAGTGCCTGATAAAATCATAATTGAAGTCCAACCCACAAGCTGAACAACATTAAGAGTTGAAAACAAAAGTGTTCCTTTGCTTCCAAAAGACATTTTCACACTGTCCATTGCGTTTTTTCTGCTTTTTCCTCCTATCACTCCTGCCAAAAACAAAAGAATGCAACCAATAATGTGCCCAATTATAACCGCAAGAGAACCTTTGTAATATCCAAGTGAGGCAATTGAAACGCCTGTCATTATTTCCGCAAGAGAAACTCCTGCTCCAAACCATATTAAAGCACTTGATTTTAATGTCATAAATTTACCTCCTAAAATAAAAACGGATACACCTGATGGTATATCCGTAAAAATTTTTATCTCGTTTATTCCTACGGCGGCATTATCCGCATCAGGTTATACGGGTCGAAGTTGATTACTTCCTCTCAGCCTGCAAACACAAGCTCCCCAAAACTTATATTCAGTTTTTCTGCATTATAGCACCATATATTTTATTTGTCAAGATATTTTAAAAGACCTTTGCATCCTCTTAACACATCTTCATAAGTTTCATCAAAATTTCCAGTGTACCAAGGGTCTGCAATATCTTCGCTTTCTCCTGCAAAGTTTAAAAGCTTTGAAACCTTACCATCTTTATCTTCAACAATCCTTGCAATATTTCTTGTATTATAAGAATCCATAGCAATAATATAGTCAAATTCTTCATAATCTTTTTTAGTCATTTGTCTTGCAGTTTTCCCTGCAACCGAAATATCAAACTGTGCAAGTTTTTGCTTTGTTCCTCTGTGAACAGGATTTCCTATTTCTTCAGTAGAGGTTGCGGCAGACTCAATTAAAAACTCTTTTTCTCTTCCTGCTTTTTTAACTAAATCCTTCATAACAAATTCCGCCATAGGACTTCTGCATATATTTCCATGACATACAAATAATATTTTTATCATCAAATCACCATTTACATTTTACTATGCCAACTTGCACTTGTCAATACAACTAAAATATGCTATACTCATTTGAAAAGGATGTGACATTATGAAATTTTGTATTGAAGAAAACATAAAAAAAATTGATAAATATCTTGAAGATAACAAAGAAAGTATTGTAAACGAACTTATGGAACTTGTTAAAATTCCATCTGTTCAGGGAGAAGCAGTTGAGGGTATGCCATTTGGCAAAGCTTGTCACGATATATTAGATGCCGCAACAAAACTTTATGAGGACAACGGCTTTAAAGCAGTTGCAAATCACGAAAAAGGTTATGGCTATGCAACATTTGGCGATGGCGAAAAAACTATCGGAATTTTCGCACACGGTGATGTTGTTCCTGTTGATGACAGTTGGATATACACTAAACCTTTTGAACCTATTGTTTCAGGCAGATATATTATCGGCAGAGGTTGTAACGACAATAAATCAGGAATCATTTCTGCTCTTTATGCGGCAAAAGCAATAAGAGATTTAGGCTTTAATTTAAACTGCAAATTGCAGATGATTACAGGCATAAACGAAGAAACAGGAATGGTTGACATTGTTAACTTTGCAAAAGATGAGCCTACTCCTGAGCTTACACTTGTTCCTGATGCTAACTACCCTTTAGTTAAAGGTGAAAAAGGTATTTTCCACTTTAATCTTACTGCTAAAAAGCCTTTTAATCAAATCAAAAAATTTAAAGGCGGTTGTGCCTATAATGTAGTTCTTGACAAGGTTGAAGTTGAAATTGATTATAGTGAAGAGCTTTTAAATGAAATAACTTCACTAAATCTTAATCCATCTACAGACAATAACACAATTTCTTTAACATTTAACGGAAGATCAAGCCATGCAGCTCATCCTGAACATTCAGACAATGCAGGACTTAAAGCGGTAAATGCATTAAAAGGCTTAAAATCTCTTTGCGAAAATGACAGAGAAATTTTAGAAGAAATGTCAAAATCGCTTGAAGACTATAAGGGTAAATATTTCGGCATTGAAAGTGAAGACGAATATTTCGGCATACTTACCTGTGCCAACGGTATTGTTGATTTGAAAGACGGCAAAGCATTTATTACCTTTGATACAAGATACGGCACAGTTTTTTCAAACGAAGAACTCAAAGAAAAAGTTATGAAGCTTTC
The DNA here is from genome assembly GCA_045535635.1 of Clostridia bacterium. Taxonomy (GTDB): domain Bacteria; phylum Bacillota; class Clostridia; order RGIG6154; family RGIG6154; genus RGIG8700. The sequence goes on along the minus strand of JAZSLZ010000115.1, from coordinate 22,199 downwards.
AGATAAATGGGATATTGAGATTACAACCGACTCTATTGGTTATAACCATAACGGCAGTCCTTATGCAGATGCAATGCTTGATGTTTATAAAAATCTTTCAGGTGATAACACTGCAAAACCTGCCTATATTTCAGGGGGAACATACTCAAGACACTTAAAAAATGCTTTCTCAATCGGCAACTATGCACCATACAAAGCAATTAAGCCTGATTTTCCTGAAGGTCACGGCTCATACCATCAGCCTGATGAAACATTAGACATTGAAGCATTTTTAGAGTCAATAAAAATCATCATTCTCTTTATTTTAGAGTGTGATGCAATAGCGTAAAAACAAGGAGCGATTTTATCGCTCCTTGAATAATTTTTCTTCAATTTCTGTATTTCCTGAGCTGTTTAAGAATTCTACATTTCCTTTCTCTTTTCTGTCAGAAAGGAGATTTTTTTCTTTTAATTGTCTTAAAAGCTCTTTTGCAGTTCCCTTACCGCCGTCGAAAAGCTTAACATTATCTCCCACCACTTTTTGAATTACCTCTTTTACAAAGGGATAATGGGTACAACCAAGCACAACGCCGTCAAGCTTTATATCTTTTAAAGGCTCAAAATATTTTCTAATGCAGTTTTCTATCTCAACTCCATCTAAAATACCTTTTTCAACAAAGCCAACTATTTCAGGACATTCAATAGTATAAATAACCGCATTTTCATCAAATTTTTCCATAAGATTTGCGAATTTTTCAAGCTTTAAAGTTAGCGGTGTTGCCATTACTGCAATTTTAGGATTTTCACTCATAAGTGCCGCAGGTTTTAATGCAGGTTCAATTCCAATTACTGGAATATCAAGCATTTCTCTTACTTTCTTTGCACCTGCAGATGTTGCAGTATTACAAGCAATAACTATTGCTTTAACTCCCTTTTCAACAAGAAAGTTTGCATTTTTTACTGTAAGAGACTTGATTTCATCAAGACTTTTTGTTCCGTAGGGAGCATTATAAGAGTCGCCGAAATACATAAAATTTTCATTTGGCATAATCTTTACAAGTTCTTTCAAAACACTTATTCCACCTACACCTGAATCGAAAACACCGATTGGTAAGTTTCTCATCTGCTCCCCTCCTTTTTTTATTCATTATACTATTTATATGCTGAATTTTCAAGACTTATTTTTCTTTGCTTTTTGAGAAAACCGCTCCAAGATAACCAAAAAATATTGCCGCGCATATACCACCTGCAGATGCAGTAAGTCCGCCTGTGAAAATTCCCACAATTCCGTCCTTTGCAACTGCTTCTTTTACCCCTTTTGCAAGAATATTTCCAAAGCCTGTAAGTGGTACAGTTGCTCCTGCACCTGCAAAATCTATAAGCTTGTCATAAATTCCAAAAGAACCTAAAATCACTCCTATTACAACATACATAACAAGAATTCTCGCAGGTGTCAGCATAGTTTTGTCAACTAAAATCTGTCCGATGCCACAAAGTGCACCGCCAATTATAAAAGCCCATAAATAAGTCATTTTTTCACCCTTTCTATTGCCACTGCGTGTGCAATTCCAGGAATAGTATTACCCTGAAATGCACTTGTTGTACTCATAAGCGCACCTGTAGCCACCAGAAGCACTCTGTCTATTTCACCTTTTTTCAGCATATTATAAATATAACCGGAAAAAACAGAAGCACAACAACCACATCCTGAACCTCCTGCGTGAGCATCCTGTTCTTCTTTATAAATCATAACTCCGCAGTCATAATATCTGTTTCTTATATCTATGCCATTTTTAACTATCTGCTCTTTTGCAATATCATATCCTATTTTACCCAAGTCCCCTGTTACCACCATATCAAAGTAATCGCCACTTAACTTTCTGTCATTAAAATGTGTTGTTATGGTATCAACCGCGGCAGGTGCCATGGCTGCACCCATATTTGCGGCGTCGGTTATACCCATATCTATAACCTTTCCTGGGGTAACTGCGGTGATGCATAGGTCGCTTCCTTCATCTGCAACAAGCGCTGCACCTGCTCCTGTTACTGTCCATTGTGCTGCAGGTGCTCTTTGTCCGCCGTATTCAAGAGGAAATCTGAACTGTCTTTCACTTGAACAGAAGTGACTTGAGCTTGTGCACATTACTTTTCTGCCGTATCTGCCGTCAACACATATAGATGATAAAATAAGACCTTCGCAAAAGGTTGAACAAGCTCCGTATATGCCAAAGAACGGAATATTTAGTTTTGTTATGCCAAAGCTTGTTCCCATACATTGATTTAAAAGGTCACCACCAAATAAAAAGCTTATATCATCTGGTTTTGTGTTGGTTTTATTAAGAAGCATATAGGCGGCACTTTTTTGCATTTCACTTTCTGCTTCTTCCCATGATTTTCGTCCGTATCTGCCATCTAAAATAACTGCATCGTAAAACTTTGAGAGATTTCCTTCATTCTCTTTCTTTCCTACAATACAGGCAGTTCCAATAAGCTTTGGTTTATTTTCTAAAATTACTGTCTGCATAATTTCACCCCACCCAAAAAAATATTATTCCTGATATAACTGATGCCACTACGCCATAGGTTATAACAGGTCCTGCTATTTTGAAAATATTTGCCGCAAGTCCAAGAACATAGCCCTCATCCTTAAACTCAATTGCAGGTGAAACAACTGCATTGGCAAAACCTGTTATTGGCACTAATGTCCCTGCTCCTGCAAATTTTGCAATTTTATCATATATTCCTATTGATGTAAGGAGGGCACTTAAAAAAATTAGACTTACGCTTGTAAGTGTTCCTGCCTGTTCTTTTACAAACCCCAGATATATAAACATATCATTTAAAAGTTGTCCCAAAACGCATATTAAACCGCCTATGATATACGCCTTTAAAACATTCATAAAAACAGGCGAATTTTTCGTCTTTTTCTGCACATACTTTTTATATTCACTTTTACTCATATTCATAAAAAACACCTCATCTGTTATTTTGCAGATTAAACAATTTTTTATTCTTAAAAAATTTGACCTTTCAGACATTTTATAGTATAATAATATGAATATATTTTTTCGGAGGTGGCAATTTGAAGCCTAACAATTCAAAAAACAACAAATTGTTTAACAGAAATGCAGTTTTAAGTATGCTTGCACTTAACGCTCCTATTTCACGAATTGAACTTGCAAACAGAAGCGGTCTTTCCAAAATGTCACTTACCAACATAATAAATGAATTTTCAGAGCTTGGATACATTAAAGAAGCAGGTATTGACCATTCAAGTCTTGGTAAGAAAAAACCAATACTCTTAGAGCTTAATGATAATTGTGTTTGTGCTGTTGGCATAAACATTACAAGAAGCTACCTTGAGGGCTGTGTTTGTGATATTAAAGGCAATATTATTACAAGCAAATGCTTTGATTTTAATTCTCTTCTCACTTCTGAGCTTCTTATAGAACATATTATTAAGATGGTTGCAGAGCTTATTGAAGTATCAAATGTTAAAATATCAGGTATAGGTATTTCCTGCATTGGACCTCTTGATTTACAGAAAGGGGAAATTTTAACACCAACAAATTTTTACAACATATCCAATCTTGATGTAGTCTCTCCTGTAAAAGCTAAGTTCAATATTCCTGTTTATTTAAGACGAAATAATGACTGTGCTATACTGGCAGAGAAATTCTACGGTATTGCAAGAGGTATAAAAAATGTTGTTTTTCTCGGCATATCAGGCGGAGTTGGTGCGTCTGCAATCATAAATGATAAGCTTATTGTTGGTGCAAACGGACTTTCCTGCGAAATCGGACATACAACAATAGATATAAACGGTGAAAAATGCAAATGCGGAAACCGAGGATGCCTTGAGCTTTATGCAAATACAGACAAGGTTATCTCTTCTGCCAAAGATTGCTTTGAAACTGGTAAAAAAATCACTTTTAAAGATGTTGTTACTGCTGCAGAAAGCGGCAACGCTTTATGCAAAGAAGTAGTTGATAGCTTTATAAAATATGTTTCTATCGCAATAACAAACCTTGTTAAGGTTTACGACCCTAGCCTTGTTGTTCTTGGCAATACTATTACATCAGGCGATACTGAGCTTTTAAACGCTATTAAAGAAGAAGTTGCGACAAACTGCGAATTTTCAAATATAGAATATTCAAAATTCAAAGAAAACGCACCGCTTATGGGAGCATCTGCCGCAGTTTTTGACCATAAATTTTTCAGAAATGCAAAATAACGGAGGATTTTTATTAAATGTTATGTACTAAATGCAACAAAAGACGAGCTGTTATAATGATAAAAAAAATAGAGGGAACAAAGCAGATTGATGAGGGTTATTGTATTTCCTGTGCAAAATCTCTCGGCATTGCGCCTATTGATGATATGATGAGTAAGCTTGGTGTTACTCCTGAAATGCTTGAGGATATGGAAGATCAGCTTGAAGATATGATTGAAAATGGTGATTTAAACGAAGAAGATTTCGAAAATATGAATCCTTTTTCAATGTTTCCTTTCCCACAGCACGAAGAAGAAGCAACAAGTGATAATGCTTCAAAAAAGAGCAAAAACACTAATAAAAAGCAAAAGAAATCTAATCTTGATGCTTACGGAACAAATTTAAACAATAAAGCAAAAGACGGTAAGATAGACAGAATTATCGGCAGAGATAAAGAGCTTTTAAGAGTTATTCAGATTTTAAACAGACGAGCTAAAAACAACCCTGCCTTAATCGGTGAACCCGGTGTTGGTAAAACCGCTATTGCAGAAGCTTTGGCTCTTAAAATCGTTGAGGGAAAAGTTCCCTCAAAGCTTCTTGACAAAGAAATTTATCTTATGGACTTTACTGCTCTTGTTGCAGGAACACAGTTTCGAGGACAGTTTGAGCAGAGAGTTAAATCAATTATCGATGAGGCGAAAGACAGAGGAAATGTTATTCTTGTTATAGACGAAGTGCACACAATTGTAAGTGCAGGTGGAACTGAGGGTTCTCTTACAGCCGCAAATATTTTAAAACCTGCTCTTGCCAGAGGTGATATTCAGATTATCGGTGCTACTACCCTTTCTGAATACAGAAAGCATATTGAAAAAGACTCTGCTTTGGAAAGAAGATTTCAGCCTGTTATGGTTGAAGAACCATCAATTGAAGAAACTATTGATATTATATCAGGAATAAAAGACTACTACGAGGAACACCACCATATTACTTTAACAGACGAGGTTATTAAACAGGCAGTTGTTCTTTCAAAAAGATTTATATACGGAAGATTTCTTCCTGACAAAGCTATTGATGTTATTGATGAAGCCGGTTCTGCCGCAAATCTTGACAACGAAGTTTTAACAGAGCTTACAATTCTCAAAAAACAACTTAAAGCGGTAGAAGATGAACTTAATACACTTGATGAAAAAGCTGACGACTTTTTTGAAAAAAATGCAACACTTAAATCAAAAGAAATTTCATATAAAAATCAGATTGAAGCATTATTGCCACAGTGTGAAAGCACAGTTTTAACAACCGAAGACATTGCAAAAGTTATTGAAATGTGGGCAAATGTTCCTGTTAAGAAGCTTACTATGAAGGACTCTGACAAGTTAACTGCTCTTAACGAAAGCCTTAAAAAGAAAATCATAGGTCAGGATAAAGCTGCCGATTCCGTTTCAAAGGCTATTATAAGAAAAAGGGCAGGTATTGAAAAAAGACTTCGTCCTGCATCATTTATTTTCGTAGGACCTACAGGTGTTGGTAAAACAGAGTTTGCAAAGGTTCTCACCGAAGAGCTTTTCGGTTCTGTTGACGATTTAATCCGTCTTGATATGACAGAATTTCAGGAACAACACTCAATTTCAAAGCTTATTGGTTCTCCTCCGGGATATGTTGGCTATGACGAAGCAGGTCAACTTACAGAAAAAATAAGAAGAAAACCATACAGCGTTGTTCTTTTCGATGAAATTGAAAAAGCTCATCCAAACGTTTATAATATTCTTCTTCAAATTCTTGATGAAGGCAGACTTACAGACTCTCAGGGCAGAGTTGTAAGCTTTGAAAATACAGTTATTATCTTAACTTCAAATGCAGGTATCGGTTTTGGCACAGACTCTCTTGGCTTTAACAAAAGCTCAATTGATATGGAAGAGATTGCAAATGATAAATTAAAGAAAATCTTCAAGCCTGAAATTTTAAACAGAATTGATGAAATTATAACCTTTAACAAGCTTACTGTTGAAGACTTCAAAAAAATTGCAAAGCTTAACATCAGTGAAATGGAAGAGGCTCTTCTTGAAAAAGGGATTTCTCTTTATGTAGATGAAAAAGCAATAGACTTCCTTGCAGAAAAAGGCTACAGCGAAAAATACGGCGCAAGAGAGCTTAGAAGAACCATCCAGAAGCATGTTGGCGACATTATTGCAGAAAAAATTGTATATATGTCAATTCCATTCGGTGCATCTGTTTCAGTAACAGAAGAAAACGGAGAAATCAAAATAGATTAAAGGAGTTTTTGGTATAAATTTCTTATTTTTTGTGCTGATTTCCCTTATTTCAGCACTATGCCTTAACAACGCCTTATATATTTTAATTTTAGCAGCAGTTTCTTTTATACTTCTTATTATTTTCAAAAAGGAACTGCTGTTTGCGATACTTTTAGGGTTGCTTATATCAAGTATTATCATCACAACCGAGGTTAATCCAAAATACGGTCCTCTTGCTGATGATATAGGAAAACCATTTGACTGTAAGCTTTTGGTTACTGAAATTGACTATAGCGGTGAAAATAAAAAAGCCGTATGTGAAATACTAAACCGAAGTAATCACAAGGTTCAGGCGTATTTTTATGGTGCAGAATTACCACAAGTTAATGACATTGTTTCGGTAAAAGGTCTTAAGCTTAAATCTCCTGCTGATTCTTCGCCTGAATACGCTTACTACAACAACTATCTAAAAAGCAAAGGGATAAGATACACCGCTTTTCTTTCAGAAAAGAAGTATAGTATTACTGCTCACAATCAGGGGACATTTCCTTTCAAACAAGCAAGAAACATCAATACATTTTTAAATACTAAAATTCAGGAGACTTTCTCAAACGGGCGTACTTCCTCGTTTATTCAGGGACTTCTTCTTGGTAACAAGGATAATTTCTCTGATGAGGATTATGATGCTTTTAAAAATGCCGGATGTTTACACATTGTTTCGGTTTCAGGTTATCATGTAATGCTTCTTCTTGGCATTCTGGCAGTTTTTCTTAAAAAGCTTCCATGCCAGATAAGAGATATTATAAACATATTATTTTTACTGTCCCTTATTCTTATTACAGGTTGTTCTCCATCTGTTATCAGAGCAGCCGTTATGGTTATTATAACAATAATTTCACTGTATTTCCGGAGGGACAGAGATACTCTTAACGCACTTTATCTTGTAGCTATATTATACATAATTTCTAACAGATATATTATTCACAATGCAAGTTTTGTGCTTTCATTTACTGCAACCTTTGGGATAATTATGAACAGCGGATACCTTTCAAGGTTATTTTCTGCTCTTCCTGATATACTTAAAAATCCTATTGTTGCTACTTTATCGGCGCAGATTGGTGTTTTCCCTGCTTCAATGCTTTATTTTAGCACACTTTCAACATACTCAATTGTTCCAAACATAATAATTTCATTTACTGTGCCACTTATTTTTATATTGACACCTTTGGCTTTACTGACAAATTTCAAGCCAATAATACTGTTGTGCGATTTTCTATGCAACTTCATATTTGAAGCTGCTCACATAGTTTCTTTTGCACCTTTTAGTACAATAAATTTTCAAACAGGCAATTTATTTCTTATAATTGTTACATTCTTTTCATTTATGCTTTGCATACTTTTTCATTATCTGCAAACAAAAGCATTACAGAAAAATTTAAAGGAGTAAACCACATTGAACACAGTTAAACAAGATTTAAAAAACGGTCAGCTAAAACAGATTTATTTTTTCCTTGGCGAAGAAGTATTTCTTTCTGACTACTACATTAAAACAATTAAATCAAAAACTGTTCAGGCTGAAGAATTCAATTTTTTTAAGCTTGATAGCGAACGCCTTGAATTCTTTCAGGATGCCGTTTTTTCTTCGCCGATGATGTCCGAAAAAAAGCTTGTTGTATTCAAGGGCATTGACTTTTCAAAAGAAATAAAAGACAGTGATGTACCTTACATTGAAGAAATAATAAATGACATTCCTTTTTATACACATATCATCTTTGCTTGTAGAGAAATAACCAAGAAAACTGCAAAAATTTATAAGCTTCTCACAGAAAAATGTACTGTTTGCGAATTTAAAAAGCAAGGTGCAACGGAAATCATAAGATGGATTGCAAATGTTGTAAAATCAAACAATATGGAAATAACCAAAGAAGCTGCCGAGCTTATGACACAGTATGCAGGATACGATATGAACACACTTAAAAACGAAATTGAAAAGTGTTGTGCATACAGTATGTCCGACGGAATTATCACAGAAGAAACCATAAAAGAAATTGTTACAAGAAACATAGAAAGCAAAACCTTTGACCTTTTAGATGCAGTAATGGATATGCAAAAAGAAAAAGCCCTTACAATTTTTGCAGGACTTCAGAAAGACGAGGAAGAGCCTGTATTAATCAACGGTGCTCTTTCCAAAACAATTATGGGTGTTCTCGAATATAAAACACTTAAAAATTCAGGTCAGTCCCCCTCTGCAATCTCAAGTAAAATGGGACTTAAACCTTTTACTCAGAAGAAATACGCACGATACAGTGAAAAAATGTCCGAAAAATTTCTGCAGAAAATGATTTCCCGTTGCTCGGATTTTGATATTGCCTTTAAAACAGGTGCAGTAAACGGATATACAGGCTTAAACATACTCATCTGCGAAATGATGGAAAGGTAAAATAACTGCCTGGAACCCATTTGGAACCCATTTGGAACCACAGGTTAGTATAGTATAGGTTAGTATAGTTTAGTATATATTTTTTTAACAAAACAAAAACAACAAAAAAGATGCAAGGCATTAAAATTGCTTTGCATCTTCTTTTATTTGTTCTTTAAGCTCATCTACAGAAGCAAATTTCTTCTCTGCGCGAAGAAATCTTTCAAACGACAACGAAACATATCTTCCGTATAATTCTTCGTCTATGCCTCTTATATGTGCTTCTACTGAAAGTCTGTTGTTTTTAACGGTTGGCTTCATTCCAACATTTACGATTGCGTCAAAACCGCCTTTACTGTCAACGGTTGCCTTTGCAATATATACGCCAAACTTTGGCAACGCCATATCATCAGTTGGATAAATATTTGCAGTAGGAAACCCTAAAACACTTCCAATTCTGTTACCCTTTTCTACAACACCTTCAATAATATAGTTATATCCAAGCATATTGTTTGCTTTTTCTATATTTCCATCTGCAATGTATTTTCTTATAAGTGTGCTTGATATAACTTCACCCTCATAAATAACATCATCAATAATAATACATTCTATGTTGTGCTTTCTGCAAAGACTTAAAAGAAGCTCACTTGTTCCCTTTCCGCCTTTGCCAAAGGTGTAATTTTTTCCAACCACAACAGTCTTTGCATTAAGTGTATTTTTAACTATTTTTTCTACAAACATTTCACAAGATGTTAAAAAGAATTCTTCGTCTGCTTTCTGAATAACAACAAGCTCAACACCTTTTGCTTCTATAAGCTTTTCTTTAACTGATTGAGGTGTTATTTTTTTTATGTTTTTACTGCTTTTGTCAAACATATATACCGCAGATACAAGATTTTCTTTTTTCGCAATTTCAACCGTTTTATCAAGAAGCTTTTTATGTGCCTTATGCACACCGTCAAAATCTCCCAGTGCAACAACAGTTTCTTCTGCTATGCTATCTTGTGGTAATTGATATTTTTTCACTTACACTGTCTCCATTTTCTTCGCAACAATTTCTTCGGGAGGAACAATAACATTTTCTGCTTCCCCTTTGTTGTAAAGTTCTTCAAATTCTTCAAGAGTTATACTATTTTCAATAGAAAAACCGCCACACTTTGTACGAACTAAACTTTTCATAAAGCCACCGCATCCAAGTGCTTCGCCAATATCGTTGCAAAGAGTTCTTATGTAAGTACCCTTTGTGCAACCTATAACCATTTCAACCTCATTTTCTTCAAGGTTGATATTTAAAACATCTATATAGTTGATTGTTACAACTCTTGATTTTCTTTCAACCTCTATTCCCTTTCTTGCAAGTTCATAGAGCTTTTTACCGTCTATTTTTATGGCAGAATACATAGGCGGAATTTGAGAAATTTCTCCAACAAAGCCTTTAACTGCTTCTTTTATCATAGCTTCAGTTACATTAACCTCTCTTTGTGAGGTTATTTCTCCCTCACTGTCCTGAGTTGTTGTTGAAATTCCAAGCTTTAAAACCGCTCTGTATTCTTTATCTGAGTCCATAATAAGCTGAGAAAGCTTTGTTGCTTCCCTGCCTATACAAACAGGAAGAACCCCTGTTGCCAAGGGATCAAGAGTTCCTGTGTGTCCGACTTTTTTAATTTTTGTTATTCTTCTTATTACTGCTACCGCAAAATGAGAAGATTTTCCTATTGGTTTGTTTATACAAACTACACCGGTCACTTTATATAAGCTCCTTTGCTGCGTTAACTATTTTTTCTGTTACACTTTCAAGATTTCCCTCAATGGTACATCCTGAAGCTCTTATATGTCCTCCGCCACCGAATTTGGAGGCAAGATGGGTTGCATCAACATAACTGTTAGTTCTGATGCTTATTTTATAAAGTCCGTCTTTCCATTCTTTAAGAAGAAGTCCTATTTCAACACCCTCTATGCTTCTTGGAAAGCCTGAAAGACCTTCAACATCCTCATAGATGCAACCAATTTCATCCATAATTTTTTTAGATATACCAACTGTGCAGATTTTACCGTCTGCAAATAAATTAAAGTTACTCATTGCATAACCTTTAATTTTTATTTCACTAACCATAAGAGTATCAAAAAGCTTTTTATTAACATAAACACTGTCTGCACCAAGTCCAATAAGCTTTGATGCAATAAGATGTGTTTTTTCGCTTGTGTTTGAATACTGGAAAGAGCCTGTATCCGATGCAATCGCTCCATAAAGAAGCGAAGCAGTTTCCTTTGAAATCAAGAAATTACTTTCGTTGATTAAGTCAAACAAAACCTCACCTGTTGCAGAAGCATCTGGTGCTACATAATTTTCTTTTGCAAACTTTGTGTTTGATGCGTGATGGTCAATTGAAACTGTATTTTCCATTTCCTGAAAGGTCATTGCAAACTCACCAAGTCTTGCAAGGTCACCGCAATCAAGTGCAACGAATAAGTCAAAGTCATTATCTTCATAAGCAGTTAAATACTCTGCATCATAAAGCTCTGGCATAAACTTAAGTCTCTCAGGAATTTTTGTATCAATAAAAACAGTTGCTTTTTTTCCAAATTCCTCTAAAACCTTTTTAAGTGCAAAAGATGACCCAACCGCATCACCATCACAATTTATGTGAGTGAAAATTGCAATATTTTCTGCAGATTTTATTAAATCAATTATTTTCTTCATCTTCGTCACCGCTTATGCCCAGTTCATTTATGATTTTGTTGATATGTGTACCGTATGCAATAGAATCGTCAAGCACAAAAGAAAGGCTTGGGATATATCTTATTTTCATACGGCTTCCAAGCTCACGGCGAAGAAAACCACTTGAACTGTTTAAGCCTTCAACCGCAAGTTTTCTTTTTTCGTCATCTGCCAGAACAGATGTGAAGATTTTTGCAAATTTCAAATCTTTGGTAACATTTACCGCAGTTAAAGAAATAATGCAACCTTCAAGTCTTGGGTCTTTGAGAGAGGAAATCAAAAAAGATAACTCTCTCTTCATTTCCTCATCTATTTTCTGTTGTCTGAACTTTGCCATAAATTAGTCTGTAATCTCTTCCATAATAAAGGATTCAACTACATCTCCTTCTTTAATATCGTTATAGTTTTCGATGCCAACGCCACATTCATAACCTGAAGCAACTTCTTTAGCATCATCTTTAAATCTCTTAAGTGATGATAAAACGCCTTCGTGAATAACTATACCATCACGAACAATTCTTACATTTGAATTTCTTGAAATCTTACCGTCAGTAACATAAGCACCACCGATAGTACCAACACCTGAAACCTTGAATGTGTTTCTGATTTCTGCGTGTCCCTGAACAACTTCTTTGAATTTAGGATCAAGCATACCTTTCATAGCAGCCTGAATTTCTTCTATAGCATCATAGATAACTCTGTAGAGTCTTAATTCAACTTCTGCTCTTTCTGCAGACACTGCAGCATTTGCATCAGGACGAACGTTAAAGCCTACGATAATAGCATTTGATGCAGACGCAAGCATAACGTCGCTTTCGTTAACAGCACCAACACCACCGTGAATAACACGAACTCTCACTTCTTCATTTGTAAGCTTTTCAAGAGACTGCTTAACCGCTTCAACAGAACCCTGAACGTCTGCTTTTACGATAATGTTAAGGTCCTTAAGTTTACCTTCTTCAATCTGTGCAAAGAGTGAATCAAGAGATGCTTTCTGATTTGCCTGAATAGCTTCTTCTTTCTTCTTTGCAATTCTTTCTGCAAGAACGTCTCTTGCTTTCTTTTCATCTTCTACTACATAGAAAAGGTCACCGCCTGAAGGAACTTCAGAAAGACCTAAGATTTCAACAGGAACAGATGGACCTGCATCTGTAATTCTTCTTCCCTTTTCGTCAATCATAGCACGAACTTTACCCATTGCAGTTCCTGCAACGATAACATCACCGATTTTAAGCGTACCGTGCTGAACAAGTACTGTTGCAACAGGGCCTCTGCCCTTATCAAGCTTAGATTCAATAACTGTACCTCTTGCCATTCTGTCAGGGTTAGCCTTAAGTTCTTTCATATCTGCAGTAAGAAGAACCATTTCAAGAAGCTCTTCAATACCCATACCCATTTTAGCTGAAACATTAACACAGATTGTGTCGCCGCCCCATTCTTCAGGGATAATTTCGTGTTCTGTAAGTTCCTGCTTAACCTTATCAGGATTTGCAGTATCTTTATCGCATTTGTTAATAGCAACAATAATACTTACACCTGCAGCCTTTGCGTGGTTGATAGATTCAATTGTCTGTGGCATAATACCATCGTCTGCCGCAACAACAAGGATTGCAATATCAGTAACCTGTGCACCTCTTGCTCTCATTGCTGTGAAAGCTTCGTGACCAGGTGTATCAAGGAATGTAACCTTTCTGTCCTTAACATCAACCTGATAAGCACCAATATGCTGTGTGATACCACCTGCTTCACCTGCAGTTACCTGAGTGCTTCTGATAGCATCAAGAAGACTTGTTTTACCGTGGTCAACGTGTCCCATAACAACAACTACAGGAGGTCTTTCTTTTAAATCTTCCTCTTTATCTTCAATATCAAGTGTAAGTGAATCCTCTGCAGTGATAATAACTTCTTTTTTAACCTCTGCACCAAATTCTTCTGCGATTAAGAATGCAGTATCAAAATCAATTACATCAGAAACTGATGCCATCTGACCAAGTCCCATAAGCTTTTTGATAACATCTACTGCAGTTTTCTTAAGTCTTGATGCAAGTTCGCCAACTGAAATTGTATCAGGAATTTCAACCTCAAGCTTAACAGGTTTGATTTCCATTTTCTTAACAGGCTGAAGCTTTTTCTTGTTTTCCTGCTTACCAAATCTGTTCTGACCTTTTTTAATTTTCTGTTTGCTCTGCATATTGTCTCTCATTTTATCAGAAACAAGGTCTTCAAGCTTTTCGCGTCTTTCAATTTTGCTTACATCAATAGCTTCTGTTCTTGTGTTAACAACAACATTAACTCTTTCTTTCTTTTCTTCCTTTGGTTTGTTTTCTTTCTTCTTATTAGGAAGGAAAGGCTGTGGATTTGAAGGCTTCTTTTCCTTTTTAGGCTCTTCTTTCTTAACCTCTTCCTTCTTTTCTTCCTGTTTTGGAGCTTCTTTTTTAGGCTCTTCTGCCTTAACTTCTTTCTTAGGTTCTTCTTTTTTAGGTGCTTCTTCAACATATCCATAACCATTGTTTTTATTAGGTATGTTAAATTCTCCGCCCTTATCAAAATCCTTTGAAAGCTTTTCTATAATCATATTAAGATGTTTTTCTTCAAGTGCTGATTTTGTAGATTTAACTTCAACACCAAAGCCTGTTAAAATAGCAACAACTTCTTTACTCTGAATGCCAAGTTCTTTAGCTATATCACTGACTTTTACATTTGACATACTAATTCCTCACTTTCCTTTACAATAGCAGCTGCAAAATTCTCATCAGTTACAACCGCAACCGAACGAATTTCCTTACCGGTAAAACTACCTAGCTTTTCTTTAGACTCAACGCACACAACCGGAATACCAACGCCTTTAAACATATCAATTGTTGATTTTGCAGTTTCTTTTGTTATAATTACAAGCTTTGCTTTTTTGCTCTTAACTGCTTTTTCACAAAGCTCAATCCCCGTTATAACCTTTCCTGCTCTGGTTGCAAGTCCCAAAAGCCTTAATGCCTTATCCTTTTCCATTTAAAATCTCCCTTGCTTCATCAAACAAGCTTTCGTCTATAAAAAATTTAATGGCTCTGCTAACCTTTTTATTCTCGGTTGCTTTTTTAAAGCAATCAATCGAGCATATATAAAGGCCTCTGCCTCCGATTTTGTAATTTTTATCTAATATAACACTGTCGTTAATTTTTGCAATTCTTAAAAGTTTATTCTTATTAAACATATTTCTGCAGACAGCGCACATTCTCTCATTAACTTTATCGTTCATTCAATCTCTCCGATTAAAAATCAAAAGTGATATTATCTTCAGGCTTAATATCAATTTTCCAGCCTGTAAGTTTAGCTGCAAGTCTTGCATTCTGACCTTCTTTGCCGATAGCAAGTGAAAGCTGGAAAGCAGGAACTGTAACCTTGCACATTTTTTCGCCTTCTACGATTTCCATAGAAACTACTTTAGCAGGACTAAGCGCTGCTGCAATAAATTCTCTTGGGTCCTCGCTCCAGTTAACAATGTCAATCTTTTCACCGCCGAGAGCATCAACAACTGCCTGAACTCTTCTGCCGCCCTGACCTACGCATGAGCCAACAGGATCAACATTTTCGTTATCTGAATAAACTGCAATTTTTGTTCTTGAACCTGCTTCTCTTGAAACAGCTTTAACAACAACTGTACCATCCTGAATTTCAGGAACTTCGTTTTCAAAAAGCTTTGCAACAATACCTGCATTGCTTCTTGATACAATATATTCAGCACCGTAGTTAGTTTTGTTAACTTTTGTAACATAAAGCTTAAGTCTGTCGCCAGGCTTGAATTCTTCACCTTCAACCTGTTCTGACGGAGGAATAATAGCCTCATTTCCGCCACCGATGTCAACAACTACGTTTTTCTTATCAACTCTTCTTACAACACCTGTTAAAACTGTGTTTTCTTTTTTACTTCCTTCTTTGAATTTCTTTTCGCTTTCAGCGTCTCTTAACTTCTGAACAACAACCTGTTTTGCAGTCTGTGCAGCAATTCTTGAGAAAGGTCTCTGGTCGATTTCTTCAACGATTACATCGCCGATTTCGTATTCAGGATTAATTTCTCTTGCTTCGTCAAGGTCGTATTCACCTTCAAGGCCCATACCGTTTTCAACAACAGGTCTGTGTCTGTAAACTCTGATGTTTGCAGTTTCTCTGTCCATGCTAACTACAATGTCTGCACCTTTCATACCTGCAGAGCTTTTCTTGTACGCAATAGCAAGAGCTGTTTCAATGGCTTCAAACATATATTCTCTGCTGATGCCTTTTTCCTTTTCAAGCATTGTTAATGCTGCTAATAATTCATGATTATCCACTTTGTTTATTCCTCCTTAAAATTCTGCCACAAGTCTTACTGTAGCAACATTTTCATTTTCAATTTTAATTTCTTCACCTGCATCAAGAACAAGAAATTCTTCTGTTCTTTCCACTAAAATTCCCTCAAGCTTTTTACTGCCGTTAACCGCTTTATAAAAACTTGCAAGAACTTTTTCACCTTTAAATCTGTCAAAATCTCTCTGTTTTTTAAGCTGTCTCTCAATTCCTGGAGAAGAAACCTCCAGATAACTGTAATCAATATCTTTTTCATCAAGAATGTCCTGAAGAGGTCTGTGAACATTTTCACAATCTTCTATATTTACTCCGCCTTCCTCTCTGTCAATGAAAACACGAAGCATATAGTCACTGCCCTCTTTTTTGAACTCAACATCATAGATAAAAAGTCCAAACTGCTCTGCAACAGGTGTTGCCAATTCTTCAACCAGCATTTCAATCCTACTTGCCATATTGCACTCATTAACTCCTTTCACAATATAAGGCTGAAAGAAAATTGCACAGATTGTGCTGATTTACGACTGTCGTGTACTTTGTGTACATAAAGGAGTAAAACAGTGCAAGGTGTGTGATTTTATTCAGACTTAGTCCATTTCACGCAAAAGAGTGAACCCGAATCGGTTCACTCTTTTGTCCTAATATTTACATTGAAGCTATTCTAACACATATAGTAAAAAAAATCAAGAGTTTTTTTGATTTTTCTTGATAAATGCCATGAAATATGTTAAAATATTTGTATTATTTTAAAAGGAGGCACTATTATGAGCATAAATATAGGTATATTTGGATACGGAAATCTTGGAAAAGGTATCGAAAGTGCCATTAAATTAAATGACGATATGAACCTTGTTGCGGTTTTCACAAGAAGAAACCCAAAGGATTTAACAATCAAAACAGAAACTGCAAAGGTTTGCTCTGCAGATGATATTTTAAATTACAAAGATGAAATTGATGTTTTAATCCTTTGCGGAGGAAGTGCAACAGACTTACCTGTTCAGACTCCTGAACTTGCTAAATATTTTAATGTGGTTGACAGCTTTGACACCCACGCAAAAATTCCACAGCATTTTGAAAATGTTAATAAATCAGCTTTAGGTGCAGGAAAAATTGCAGTTATTTCTTCAGGATGGGACCCTGGTATGTTCTCAATTAACAGACTTTACTCAGAAGCAGTTCTTCCAAAGGGAGAAACTTATACTTTCTGGGGTAAAGGCGTTAGTCAGGGACACAGTGATGCCATAAGAAGAATTGACGGTGTTTTAGATGCAAGACAATATACTATTCCAATTGACAAGGCTTTAGATGCCGTAAGAAGCGGAAGTAATCCTGAGCTTACTACAAGAGAAAAGCATCTTCGTGAATGTTTTGTTGTAGTTTGCGATGATGCAGACAAAGACAAAATTGAAAACGAAATCAAAACAATGCCAAACTACTTTGCAGATTATGACACAATTGTTCATTTTATTTCAAAGGAAGAACTTGAAAAAGACCATAGTGGTATCCCACACGGCGGTTTTGTTATAAGAAGCGGTAAAACAAGCGATGGCTTAAACCATGTTATTGAATATAGCTTAAAGCTTGACTCAAACCCTGAATTTACTGCATCAGTTGTTACTGCCTGTGCAAGAGCCGCATATAAAATGAACTGCGATGGTATGAAAGGTTGTAAAACTGTTTTCGATATTCCTCCATCATATTTAAGCCCAAAATCAAATGAAGAATTAAGAAAAGAGTTATTGTAATCAACTGTGCGAAGCACAATATCTCTGCGAAGCAATATCTTTGAAACCACAGGTTTTAATATCTCTCGAGCATAGCGAGAATATCGCTCTGTAGTGGCTGATACCCATATCAGTATGAAAAATAGCATAAGCCAAAGCTTATGCTATTTTTCATATTTTTTGATTATCTTAATCTGCTCTCTCAACATTTCAAGTTGTTTTGAACTCATTCCTCTTATGTCGTCTAAAATTACTTTCAAAGTGCTTTCGTTTTTACTATCGCTGTAATCCGCAATAAGCATATCAACAGAAACTCCAAGTCCTTTTGCTATAGCTACAATTGTTTCAAGCTTTATGTTGTGATATCCTGTTTCGATTCTTGATAGGTGCTTTTGGCTTGTGCCTGTTATTTCAGACAGTTTCTCCTGTGTCATACCTTTTTGAACTCTATAAAACTGAATTCTGTTTCCAACTTCTCTTATATCTAATTTTTCTATCATATAATCTCTCCAAGTACTATGTTTGAGATTATTATACGCAACATATCATTTATTCTAAACTTGACATAAACATATTTCATGTTATAATTATTACATATATTTAATAAACATATCCGTTTCGTCTGGTAAAAAACACAAAATTACTATTTACAGGTGGTGATATTATGAATAAAAGAATACTTTCTTTGTTATTTATATGTTTATTTCTTTTGACAGGTTGCAGTAAAAATACATCTTATGTTTCCTCTGCTGAAATTTACACAGAATATACAATGTATATAGGAAATAAAAACTCGCATAAGTTTCACAAGCCAGACTGTTATACTCTCCCTTATGCAGAAAACAGAATATATTTTGACAATTTAGATGATGCTTTATCTTCTGGTTTTTCTCCCTGCAAAAACTGCGAACCTTAATTGTGAATTTTGTAAAACTCCTAACCTCTAACAATATTAAACGATATTCTCCCTTCGGTCGAGAGATATTAATGCCCTTGGCATCAGAGATATTGCTTTGCAGAGATATTGTGCTTCGTACAGTGTAAAAATCAAGCTTACATCTTCTGTAACTAAGTATTGACAAATTCATAAACAGAATATATAATATAAATAGAAAAAGGCAAGACCTCAAACGGTTATGCCAAAAGAGATTTATTTATGAAAAATAACGCTTCATTTGACGGTAGGCGTTATTTTTTTATGGTTAATGCTAAAAGCAAAAGAATTATCATAAATGTAATTATGTAGTTTTCTTCCATAGCTATCACCCCCTTTTCAAGAGATGATGGCATAGCCGCCCAGCTATTACACTGTTTTAAGTCTTACCTTGTCGGCATTTGCTAACTTTTGTATTATACTGTCTTTTTAAAATTTTGTCAACACTTCTGAATTGTTTGTCGATATGCCTTCGGCTCGATATGTTTTTTTAAACTCGATATATTGCTTCGCAATTCGATATGTCCCTTTGGGACGAGTGTAATTCCTAACTCCTAACTCCTAACTTCTAACTCCTAACTAAAAAAAGTAGTTGACAATTTGAAAATTGTGTGATAGAATACCTTCTGCTATTGAAGTGGACCCGGGCGGTCCGTCACATTACCGCTTGTGTCTCAAATGGGGAAACTTAATATTGCATATACACTGAAAAAGTTACTCGGAGGTGAATTAAATGCCAAATATTAAATCAGCAAAGAAAAGAGTTTTAGTTATCGCAAAGAAAACTCTTCAGAATAAAATGGTTATGACAAATCTTAAAACTTGCTTAAAGAAATTTGATGCTGCTGTTGAAGCAGGTAACAAAGATGAAGCAATGGCTGCATACAAAGCTGCAGTTAAGAGAGTTGACCAGACTTGCGCTAAAGGTATCATCAAAAAGAATGCCGCTGCAAGAAAGAAATCACAGCTTACTAGAAAATTCAACGCTATGTAATAAAAGCGGAATGTTAAAATACTCCAGAACATAAAAAGGATGTATTAAACATTTTACAACCAAATGAAGAAAATCTCACTGAATGTGAGATTTTCTTTTTTTATTCCTTTTTATTATGAACCAAACTCACCTCTCGGCGTATCCACATACGCCGTCGGGTAACCACTTCGTGTTCGTTTGGCTCATTCTGAAGCATTTTTCCTATTCCTTATAAATTGGAAAGAGTAGTTTTAAAGTTATTTTAAAACTACTCTTGTTTTTACATATTCTTTTCGTAAATAAGCATAAGCCCTTTAAGAAGCATATCTTCATCAATTATAATTTCATTTTTGCAAAGGGGTACAACAATTCTTGAAAGTCCGCCTGTTGCAACCACTGTGCATTTCTCGCCCATTTCTTCGTTAAATCTGTCAATAAGTCCGTCAAGTGCTCCTGCATTACCATACATAAGACCGCTTTGGATACAGTCAACAGTATTTGTGCCGATTACTTTTTTAGGCTCATCAAGAGCAATACTCTGAAGCTTTGATGTTCTGTTCACAAGGGCATCGTGAGAAATTCCCACACCTGGCAGAATTGCACCGCCTATATATTCCTTGTCCCTGCTTATAACTGAAACTGTTGTAGCCGTTCCCATATCAATTATAATAAGAGGTGTTTTATATTCATTAACACCTGCAACTGCAGACACAAGAAGGTCTGAACCAAGCTGAGCAGGATTGTCTATTTTAATGCTTATGCCTGTTTTTATACCAGGTTCTACAACAAGGGTCTTTATTTTTGCAAACTTTTCTATTGCGCCTTTAACATTTTGCGTTACAGATGGAACAACCGATGAAATAATCGCACCGTCAATCTTAGTATAATCAACTCTGTACATATCAAATGCAGTTTTTATCATTGATGCTACTTCAAGTCTTGTTGCATTTGGATTTGTTGACATTCTTTCTCTGAATATAATCTTTTCACCCTCAACACACCCAAGAACTATGTGTGTGTTTCCTATATCTATTGCAAGTACCATATTTATCTCCTGTTAACAACTTTAATAATCTGAACAACTGCAGGTGCAAAAATTATATTAAACAAAAGCTCAAAAATAAAGTTTGCTCCAACAAGTACAAATATCATATAATGACCAACATTTGTACCACCTGCCCACATAGTTATTGTATCCATAAAGAATAACAGACATCCTACTAAAAACACACCTGTATTTACAAGCGGACATACAACCGCTGAAACCATAGCAGATATGTAATCGTTTTTAGTAATTTTTTTAATTCCTTTGAAAGCGAGTCCTGCCAAAAGTCCGCAAAGAGTACCTTTTGCAAGAACAGTTATTATTGTTCCAAGTACATCAACTGCAAGAAAAGCTGCCGCATCACCGCTTAAAAGTACAACTCCTCCAAAAACGAAACCGAGCCACGCACCAATTTTAACTCCGCAGGTTGCTGCACCAATTACAATTGGAATCAACACCAATGAAATTGAAAATGGTCCAAGCTTTACAAAGCTTCCCATATACTGCAAAAGTACAGTAAGTGCCGTAAGAACCGCCGCCATAGTAAGGGTTCTTGTGTTTGTTTTTTCCATATTAAATTCCTCCTTGTTAATGTCCCCTTATGGGGTACAGTACAAACTACAGTTTATTTTAACATATTATTTCCCAAAAAGCAAGTAATCCCAAAACCGTAAAGTTTTTGGGATTACTACCTTAATTGTGCATTGTGAATTGTGAATTGTGAATTGTGAATTTTAAAGTTTATTTCTAATTACTTTACCACTTGTTCTTTTTGCAAGACTGTCTCTGAAAACAACAAATCTTGGGTATTTATAAGGTGCAGTATGTTCTTTAACATACATCTGTATTTCTTTTTTTAGCTCTTCGCTTGGAACTGTATCTTTGGTTAAAACAATACTTGCTTTAACTACCTGCCCTCTTATTTCGTCAGGCTCAGCTGATACACCGCATTCTAAAACATAAGGAAGCTCCATAATAACGCTTTCAATTTCAAAAGGTCCTATGCGATAGCCTGATGATTTAATAACGTCATCAATTCTGCCAACATAGAAATAGAAGCCATCTTCATCTTTATAGGCAACATCGCCTGTATGATAAAGTCCATCGTGCCATACTTCTTTTGTTTTTTCTTCGTCTTTATAGTAACCTTTGAATAAACCGCAAGGAACTCTTTCTGATGTTCTGATTACGATTTCACCGTTTTCACCAACATCAACACTGTTTCCATCAGGGTCAACTATATCAACATCGTAAAGCGGAACCGGTTTGCCCATAGCACCGATTTTATATTCTCTGCCGTGGAGATTACCGATAAGACAGGTTGTTTCTGTCTGACCGAAGCCTTCCATAATATCAATACCAAGCAGACTTTGAATTTGTTTATAAACTTCAGGGTTCAATGCTTCACCTGCAGTATTTGCATGTTGAACTGAACTCATATCGTACTTTGAAATATCTTCTTTCATTAACATTCTATACATTGTCGGAGGAGCACAGAAGGTTGTAATCTGGTATTTTGCAAAGAGTGGCAAAATGTCTGCCGCAGCAAACATGACAAAGTCATATACAAACAGTGCAGCCTCACAAAGCGACTGACCATTAATCTTACCCC
>JAZSLZ010000089.1:0-6110 GCA_045535635.1 Clostridia bacterium | reverse complement strand
GTCTTTTAAAACATCCTGCGTGAAGCATATCTACCATATAGCCGGTTATTCCTCCAAGTCCAAAGCTACCCTGAATCTGTTTTTCAAGCATAATGTCTTTTAAGAATTTTGCCGCTGCAAGTGATGCTCCACCTGCACCTGTCTGGAAAGAAAATCCGTCTTTTAAAAGTCCTGATGCTTCTATAACCTTAGCCGCATTTGCCGCCATAACAAGCCCTACAGGATCACGCGTGATTTTTGTTGTTCCTGACACAATTCCTTTAGGATCGCCTATTGCATCTACATTAACTACAAAATCTATATAATCTTCTGAAATAGAGAAATCCTCCAATGGGTATTCAACAAGATTATCTGTTATAACAACTACTTTTTTTGCATACATTGCATCTGCAAAAGCATAACCAAGGCTTCCACACGCAGATTTGCCCACCTTACCTGTGCAGTTACCCATATTATCTGCAGTAGGTGCTGCAATAAACGCCACATCTATAGGTGTTTTACCTGATTTTATATCGCTTGGTCTGCCGCCGTGAGTTCTGAACTGAACCGGCTTTTCAAGTATTCCCTCTGAAAAAGCTTTTCCAAGACCTGCAGAAATGTAATTTGCACAAACACCTGTTACAACCTTATTTTCTATATGCTTTAATAAAGGCATATGCACATCAAATAGAGAACTTGCATTAATGGTCAAATCTTTAATACCTGCATTAGCTATTTCTTCCATTACCATATTAAGAACAAAATCGCCGTTTCTTAAATGATGGTG
Organism: Clostridia bacterium; assembly: GCA_045535635.1. Lineage (GTDB taxonomy): Bacteria > Bacillota > Clostridia > RGIG6154 > RGIG6154 > RGIG8700. The sequence goes on along the minus strand of JAZSLZ010000089.1, from coordinate 5,344 downwards.
GAAAGACACAGTCATTCCGTCCTTAAGCCCTGATAAAGCAACAGCTTCTTTAATTGATTTAACTAATTTATTCATTGCCATCCCCCTTATCAAGACCTAACGCCTTTGCCATTTCTATTGTTCTTTCTGCTCTTGCAACTATCGGTGCATCAATCATTTTACCGTGAAGTGCAATTGCGCCTTTACCCTGCTCTTTAGCAATTTTAATAGCTTCCATTACCTCATAAGCATAATCTATTTCAGCAAGTGTTGGACTGAAAACACTGTTTATAACTTCAACGTGTCTTGGTGAAATAGAAGCTTTACCTGTAAAGCCAAGACTTTTTGCAAGATTTGCATCTGTAACAATACCTTCATCGTCATTTACATCTGTAAATGGTGTATCATAAACATCAACTCCAGCAGCTCTTGCCGCAACAACAAGTCTGCATCTTGCGTATTCGATTTCTCTGCCCTCTTTTGTTCTTTTACACTGAAGGTCTGCAGTTAAATCCTCTGCACCAAGGAAAAGAGCTTTTACTCTCTCGCACGAAGATGCAATAAGGTATGAATTTTCAACACCAAGTGCAGTTTCAATAAGTGGCATAAGTCCGACGGTTCCCTTTGTCATCCCTTCTCTTTCCTCAACCTGTGTTATGTACTCATCTGCAGTAATAGCATCATTTGCTGTGCTTGTCTTTGGAAGCAAAATCAATGACGGCTTGTATTTAATTATTGCATCAAGGTCTTTTTTCCAGTAGTCTGTATCTACTGAATTTATTCTTACAATAATTTCACAACCCTTGAAGTCCATATACTTCATAGTGTTTCTCACAAGAATTCTTGCGGCATCCTTTTCTGCAGGAGATACTGCATCTTCAAGGTCAAAAATAACCGCATCTGCACCAAGGCAATTGCCGTTTATAAGCATATTAGGGTTATTACCGGGTAAAAACAACATACTTCTGCGCATCAGTTATCCCCCTTTCCTCTTAAAACTGCAGTTTCTACTCTTGCTTTGATTACACATTCAAGAGCACCTCTGTCCGTAATACGAACAGATGCATTTTCTACCTGATTTTCCTGCAAAACTTCTAAAACTGCCTGTTTTATTTTTTCTCCGAATTGTTTTTTCACAACAGATTCAACATTTATTTCAAGTCCGCTATCTGCCGGTTCAATTTCAACATAAGCATCGCTTGATTCCAAAGTTCCTGCCCATGTCTTTTTCTCAATTTCCACAATCCTTTCCCCTTTCCGCTAAAACTACTTACACAAATCAATTATATAACAATACATCTTAAAATGCAAGAATTCTCACAAAAAAATTCCCCTTTACATACCAATACATTTTGAGTTATAATATAATTGTAAATTATTATAGAGGGAATTTATTATGTACACCGAAACATTTAAAAAAATAACAGGTCACAAAAAGCAAATATGGCAGGATTTCCTTAACAAAGCATCTCTTGAAGCAGATGAAAACGTTAATCAGACTGTTCTTATTTTTGATGATGATGTTCTTATAGCCACAGGTTCAAGACAAGACAACATACTTAAATGTATTGCAGTTGATCCATCAAGGCAAGGCGAAGACCTTACATCAAAAGTTTTAACACTTTTAAGGCAATCTGCATTTGAAGAAGGTTTTTCACATTTGTTCTTATATACAAAGCCTGAAAACAAATACATATTCTCATCACTTTTTTTCTATGAAATAGCAAAAACAGACAAAGTTCTTTTAATGGAAAACAGAGAAAACGGAATTTCGGCTTTTATAGGTTCATTAGACCGAGAAAACTCTTGCAAATCTGTTGGTGCTTGTGTTATGAACTGTAATCCTTTCACACTTGGACACAGATATCTCATAGAAACCGCTTCAAAACAATGTGACCTTTTATATGTTTTTGTTGTATCCGAAGATAAAAGCGAGTTTTCTTTCAAAGACAGATTTAAAATGGTTAAAAGAGGCTGTGAGGATTTAAAAAATGTCAAAGTCCTTGAAACAGGACCATATCTTATTTCTTCTGCCACCTTTCCCACCTATTTTCTCAAAGATAAGGACAACGCAAATGAAATACAATGTATGCTTGACATTGAGATTTTCTCCAAGTATTATGCACCGTATTTTTCAATAACCAAAAGATTTGTGGGAACAGAGCCGCTTTCGCCTTCCACAGAGAAATACAACTTAGCATTAAAAAATTATTTACCGCAAAAAGGCATTGAACTTATTGAAGTTCCAAGACTTGAGACAAAGGGTACTCCAATAAGTGCAAGTAAAGTACGAAAGCTTATAAAAGAAAATGAGTTTGAAGCTTTAAAAGAATATTTACCAAAAACAACACTTGAATATATTAAGGAGGATTTATAATATGCAGGACAGACAAAGAAGCCATATTATAAGCAGTTATTTTGCACCAAGAGGACACCAGAGAATGTACGCTCTTGGAATGCAGTTAGCACAACTTTACCTTTCCCCCTACGACAAGCTTATCGGAATTATAGGTGAAGCAGGTTCAGGAAAGAGTGCACTTTTAAGAGGTATGTTTCCAGGCCTTGAGCTTACAAACGATGATGACGGTGTTTATGTTCGCCCTCTTCCTATTCTTGATCAGGAGCACGGATATTTTTCACCTCACACATATCATCTTGACATAAGATTTGAGAACGGATTTACACAAATGACAGAACTTGCAGATGCCATTTCTGAAGCTCTTCAGAAGGGAAAGCGAGTTATTGTTGAGCATTTTGATTTGGTTTATCCAATTCTTGGTTTTAACGCAAACCTTTTAATTGGTGTAGGTGAACAGGTTTTGATTTCAAGACCTACACTTTTTGGTCCTGAACCACAGGAAATTAAGGAACAGGTTTATGAATCACTTTCCTACAGACTTATGTCACACACCGCAGAGGACCTTTGCGAAATGTGTATGCCACAGGCAGAAATGGAACGTTGCGGACACGATGACGTTCGTCACGGATTTGTTATTACATTCCCTGAAACAAAGCCTGATTTTGACATTTTGGGAATCGAAAAGAAAGTTAATGAAATGATTGCGGCAAATCTGCCTGTTACTTATGTTGACAACACTCATATTTCTGTTGCTGACAAACAACATTTCTGCACAGGACCAAGAATTCATGTTTCAAACACAGGGCAGATTAAAAATTTTCATCTTCTCCATCACTTTATTTATGACAGATTTGCAAGAAGATACCTTCTTGTAGGTTGTGTTGGAGACAATGCAGAAAGCAATCTTAAGATGCTTGATGAACAGCAAAAAATGCAATCATCTTTAACAACAACATTCTAATGAGAGAGGTTACACTTACAGAAATACTTGATGCCCGTGAGATGCGGGCATCTGTTCAGAAAGAACTGCTTGAGAAGTACAAAAAAACACTCATTTGCTTCACAATGAATATTGCAGGGCCTGTTAAAGTTACCCCTTTAATAGAAAGAGCTTTTAAAGAAGGCATTTCTTTATTAAAAAAAATAGAAAATATAGTTTTTGAGAAAACTGAAATTCATCATACAGGTTGCACTTTTATGATGGTTGCCAACCAGTCTCCTGAAAGCTTAAAAATTATATGCACCGAAATTGAAGAAAGTCACCCACTCGGCAGACTTTTTGATATGGATGTAATAACTGCAGAAGGCACAAAGATGGAAAGAGAAAATCAAAGAAGCTGTCTTATATGCGGTAAAATCGGAAGAGAATGCAGTGCAGGAAGAATTCACAGTGTAGATGAGCTTTTCAAAAAAACAAACGAAATAATGCTATCCTATTTCGTTGAGAAAGATGCTAAAAAAATCTCAGAACTTGCCAAAGAAAGCCTTTTATTTGAAGTAAGCACAACACCAAAGCCGGGGCTTGTGGACAAAAACAACAGTGGCAGTCACAAGGATATGAATTTAGTTACTTTCTTAAAAAGCACAGATGCCATATACACTTATTTTGGCAAATGCTTCAAAGCAGGGTTTGAAAAAAAGTCTTTTGAAGAAATCCGTCAGCTTGGCAAAGTTGCGGAAAAACTTATGCTTGATGCAACAGGTGGCATAAACACACACAAAGGAATCATATACTCTCTTGGTATAATATGCACCGCACTTGGTACTCTTTATGACGGCACACTTGCTTTTCCCGAAAATTTATCAAAAACTTGTGCAGATCTTGTAAAAGCTTCTGTAAAAAAAGATTTTGAAAATATATCATCTGACACTGCAGGTGGCAGACTTTATCTTAAGTATGGCATAAAAGGAATAAGAGGCGAAGCAGAAAGCGGTTTTAAAACCATTTTCAACCTCTCACTGCCTGTATTTGAAGAATGTATAAATAATGGTTCTTCATTAAACGACAGTGGTGTTTTTACACTATTAAAGCTTATAGCCGAAACTAAAGACACCAATATTTTAAACCGCGGAGGCTTTGACGGTGCTTTGTTTGCTTCAAAAGGTGCAAAAGATGCACTAGAAAAAGATTTATCCTCTGTCAATGAGCTTGACAAAGAATTCATAAAAAGGAACCTTTCTCCCGGTGGTTGTGCAGACCTTCTTTGTGCAACATATTTTTTATATAAATTAAAAAGAGGTTAATTATGCATCCTATAAAGCATTTTAGAACAATTACAAAACACAGGCATAAGGTTAATGGTCATTGTGCAAAAGCAGGAATACTTTTTCAGGGACTTTTTCACGATTTATCAAAATACACCTTAACTGAATTCATACCCGGTATGAAATACTATCAGGGAACAAGAAGCCCAAACGAAGTTGAAAGAGAGCTTTTCGGTTTTTCAAAGGCATGGATGCACCACAAAGGAAGAAACAAGCATCACTTTGAATACTGGATTGACTTTAATCCATCTACAAAGAAATATGAGCCTGTAGAAATGCCTTTAAACTTTGTTATAGAAATGTTTTGCGACAGACTTGCCGCAAGTAAAATCTATCAGGGCGAAAATTACACCAAAGACCACCCTATTGAATATTTCTTAAAGGGCAAGGAAAACAGAGTTATACATAAAAATACATCAGACCTTATAGAAAGTCTTCTTTTAATGGTTAAAGAAAAAGGAGAAGAAGAAACCTTTGAATATATACGGTCATTAAAAAAGAAGCATAAATAAAAAGCAGACCATTTCGGTCTGCTTTTTATTTATGAGATTAGTTAGCTTTAACAACTTCTCTTCCTTTGTAGTAACCACATTCTGGGCATACTCTGTGTGATAAAACTAAAGCACCACACTGTGAACATTTTACCATACCAGGTACAGCTAACTTCCAGTTTGCTCTTCTTTTATCTCTTCTTGCTTTTGATACTTTTCTCTTTGGAACTGCCATCTGTTTACACCTCCC
>JAZSLZ010000042.1:0-8402 GCA_045535635.1 Clostridia bacterium | reverse complement strand
AAGCCTTCAAGCACAATACCTGCCTGTTTTGCAACGGCAGTAAGAGAAAACTTTTTAATTTCAGTAAATGTTGCTTTACTTAACTCCTGAAGATCAAGCACAGTATTTTCAAAATGCTTGTCCATTTTAGATGCGTGGTATTTAATAAAGCCTGTATTTAAATTAGAGTTAAATGTTATAACAGGTGCCCCACCAACAAACATAAGAAACTCTTTTATAACCGTTTCAACATCTTCTGCATTTCTTAAAGTATCATAGGTTATGCCTGTAAGCTCTGTAACTGCAGATGTAATTGCACTTTCAGGTGCTTTTACGAATTTATCAAAATATTCAATTGGTTGTCCGTCTGAAATTTTTGTTGCAGAAAGCTGAAGTATATGATTAGTTACAGGACTGCTTCCTGTTGAAACAACATCAAATATAACAAAGTCATCCGCAAAGGTTGAATTATCTTCTTTAGAAACAATATTTATAGCATCATCAACAAGATAACATTCAATGCCGTATATAATCTTTACGCCGTATTTTTTCCCTGCATCCTGTGCATCAGGATAAGCCTGAACAACACCGTGGTCAGTAATCGCAATGGCTTTATGTCCCCACTGGGCTGCTCTTTTAACAACATCATCAACTTCTATAAGAGCGTCCATAGCACTCATTTTAGTGTGAAGATGAAGCTCTACTCTCTTTTCAGGATATGTATCCTCTTTCTTAGGTTCATCAACAACCATAATAGAGTTTGCCATAATATTAACTTCGTTATCAAAAGTATCAAAACTTGCATTTCCCTTAACTCTTATATAAGCTCCCTTTTTTACTCTTGGGATTACTTTATCTTTAAGGTCTGTTTTTGATATGATGTCTTTTGAATATGCTCTGTTTGATGATATCATTTTACAGCTTATGGATGATGTTTTATCTGTTATGTCAAATTTAAAGAGAATGTTTCCTTTTTTGGTTTCTCTTTCATCTGTTGCTATAACTTTACCCTCAATTGTTACATCACCATAATACTGGTCAACATTTTTAATTTTTTCTATTATTTCTTCCTTTAAATTTGCTCCGCAAATTACAGGACTTTCTTTTTTTTCATTGTGAACATTATATTCAATCTCCAATGACTTTACAGGATAAGATTTTATAATTGATGCTTTAATTGCCTCTTTATCTTCATCCGTAAATTCATAGGGAATACTTAATTTTACTTTTAAAACTCCTGATGCGATTGAAAATTTAACATCTTCAACCTTAGTTACAAGCATAACAGGAGTTACTTTAACATCAGAGAATAATTTAATAAAATCCATTTTACTCCTCGAATTTTTCTATTTCATCTAAAATCACATTAATTACTTCTTCAAATTTTACTTTCTTTTCGTATGTACCTTTTCTGAAAAAAATACATTCATTCAGGCCACCTGCAATACCAAAATCAGCATCTTTAGCTTCACCAGGTCCGTTTACAACACATCCCATAACCGCAATTTTAATAGTTTTATCTATGTCCTTAACCATAGGCTCAAGCTTGTTTACAATTTCAACTAAATTGTAATTGCATCTTCCACAGGTTGGACAAGAAACAATCTGCACACCCTTTTTATATTTGCCTGTTGCTTTAAGTATTTCTTTGGCAGCATAAATTTCACGAACAGGATCTGCAGTTAAAGAAACCCTGATTGTATCACCGATATTATCAAGAAGTAAGCTTCCAAGACCAACAGATGATTTAACAAGTCCTCCATACTCAGTTCCTGCTTCTGTAACGCCTATGTGAAGCGGATATTTTACCATTTCGCTTATTTTTCTATATGCCTGAACTGTTTTTATAACATTAGAAGCTTTTAGAGAAAGTGCAATATTTTCAAAATCACATTCTTCAAGAATTTTGATTTCACGCATTGCACTTTCAACCATAGCATCAGGTGTTACCTCGCCGAATTTTGCAAGTATGTCTTTATCGATAGAGCCTGAATTTACACCAATTCTTATTGGTATATTTTTCTCATTGGCTTTTTTTGCAAGGGTTCTTACATTTGCTCTGTCCCCGATGTTACCGGGGTTTATTCTTACTTTGTCTATTCCTCTTTCTATACATTCAAGTGCAATTTTATAATCAAAATGAATGTCTGCAACCAAAGGAATAGAAATTTTTTCTTTTATTTTATCAATGGCATAAGCAGAGTCCATATCAGGCACAGTAACTCTTACAATGTCACAACCTGCTTTTTCAAGCTCTTTAATCTGCTTTACGGTTGCATCTACATTATTGGTTTTAGTATTTGTCATAGACTGGATTGCAATATCTGCTCCTCCGCCTATTTTTACATTTCCTATTAAAATACTCTTTTCAGATGCCATATTTTTTCACCTTTCTTATCTTAAAAAACCTAAATCACTAAATGTTACTACAAGCATTAAAAGCAGTAGCAACAACAATCCAATAAAATGAACTACTGCTTCTGCACTTACAGGAACTTTCTTTCTTGTAATAAGCTCGTATACAACAAAAACAATTCTGCCACCATCAAGTGCAGGAAAAGGCAGAAGATTGAAAAGTCCTAAATTTATAGTTATTAATGCTATTAAATTAAGCAGATTTTCAAAGCCTTTTTTTGTTGCATTTCCTATTTCTTTTACAATGCCAACAGGACCTGACATCTGATTAAGAGCCACTCTTCCTGTAATCATATCCTTTAAAGAAATAAGAACTGCTCTTGAAATATAAATACCATAATAATAAGAATTTCTTATTACTTTAAAAAAGCTGTTTTTCTCCACCATTGGCTTATAACCAATAATATATTTACCATTTTCGCTTTTATAAGGAGTGATTGTTAAATCAACCTTTTTCCCATCTCGAAGAACTGTTAAATTTAAATCACTTCCGTCTGAATAACCCATTTCAAAATAAATATCATCAACTACATTTATGTTTACCTTATTTATTTTGATAATTTCATCATTAGACTTAAGTCCTTGGGTGTATGCAGGTGCTTCAGGAATAACCTCATCGACACGATTTGTTACTATTTCTTTTGGCATACCAAGTAATATGCAAAGTACAACAAAACCAAGCAGAAGATTCATAATTGCGCCTGATGCAAGAACAAACATTCTCTGGAAAGGATTTTTGTTCCCAAACGCGTCCGCATCTTCTGATTCAACATCCTCGTTCATATTACAAAAACCGCCGATTGGCAATAATCTTAATCCGTATTTAGTTCCGCCTTTTTCAAATGAGAACAATTTCGGTCCCATACCTATTGCGAATTCATACACCTTTATACCACAAAGCTTTGCAGCTATAAGATGACCAAATTCGTGAACACCAATTAACAATCCAAAAACTAAAACTGATGCAAGTATTGTTATCAAAGCTTACCTCCATAAATACTTAAAACATTTTCTCTTGCAGACTTATCTGCATTAAACACATCTTCAAGAATGTAATCATCAATTACATTGCATATCTTCATACTTTCTTCTATGATGTCACCTATATCAGTAAAAGATATTTTTTTCTTTAAAAATAATTCAACTGCCATTTCGTTTGCACCATTAAGGTATGCAGGTAAAGTTCCTCCTATGCCAATAGCTTTTTTAGCAAGTTTAAGACATTTAAAGGTATCTTCATCAGGCATAGCAAAAGTTAAATTGTTGTTTTTTATAAAATCAAAAGGTTTATAATCCTTAATAATTTCTCTTTCAGGGTAATTTATGGCAACGCTTATAGGAACTCTCATATCAGGTTCGCCAAGCTGTGCTATTATAGCACCATCTGAAAATTCAACCATTGAATGAATAACGCTTTGTCTGTGAACAAGAATGTCTATTTTATCAGTATCAACATCAAAAAGCCATTTTGCCTCAATAAACTCAAGTCCTTTATTCATAAGAGTTGCAGAATCAATTGTAATTTTCTGTCCCATACTCCAGTTAGGATGTTTAAGGGCATCCTCAGGCTTAACACTCTTTAAAAATTCAATGTCCTTACCAAAAAAAGGACCGCCTGAACAGGTTAAAATAATTCTGCTGACATTTCTGCTTTTTCCTGACATAAGGCATTGAAAAATAGCACTGTGCTCACTATCAACAGGAAGAATTTTTATATTATTTTCTTCTGCTTTTTTACATACAAGCTGACCTGCAGTTACCATTGTTTCTTTATTTGCAAGAGCAATATCTTTTTTTGCATCTATCGCAGCAAGAGTTGGTTTTAAACCTGCAACTCCCACAATTGAAGAAACAACAATATCAGATTCATTCATTGATGCAACCTCAATTACACCATCTTCTCCGCAAAGAATCTTGGTTGAACAATCTGCTACATTATCTTTTAAGGTTTTAAATAAAGCCTTGTCTGCAACTGCTGCTTTCAAAGGCTTATACTTTCTTATCTGTTGTTCCAGTAGATTAATATTGCTGTTTGCAGTTAAACCGCAAACAGCAAATTTATCGTTTTGTCTGTCAACAACATCAAGTGATTGAGTTCCGACGGAGCCTGTTGCTCCAAGTATACATAATTTTTTCATATTTATCACTTATCCGATATAAATAAAGTTTACAAGGAAGAAATAAAACACAGGTGCAACCAAAATTACTGAATCAAGTCTATCCATAATTCCGCCGTGTCCTGGTAATAAATCTCCATAGTCTTTAATTTCAAAATATCTTTTGATTGATGAAGCAAGTAAATCACCAATCTGTGAAACACCGCCGCATACAATGCCGTAAACTATAGACCATAAATAGCTTACAGGTATATTTATGCTATTATAAATAATTGCCATTACAATTGCAGAAACAATAGCTCCTAAAAAAGCACCCATTGAACCTTCAATAGTTTTTTTAGGGCTGATTTTTGGGCAAAGCTTATGTTTTCCTATTGTAACACCAATAAAATATGCACCGCTGTCACTAAAAACTACCGTAACTACAAACATCAAAAGCATATATGATCCATAATTTACAAAATACTTTATGTCTGCAAGATATGAAAGTAGCATATTTACATAGACAAATGTAAAAACAGAATAAAACAATTTGTTAACCGAAAAGTTGGAATATCTGAATATATGAACAGTAAAAATTGTAAGCAAATACACAGGCAATATATATGTCTGAGATTGTGGCATATATATGTGCGACAATACATACAAAAGTGTAAATAAAATATTGACAACATAAGCAGAAATATCTGTTTTTCCTGCGTGTAAAAGCTCAAACATAATCACTGCAGATGCAGCTATGTATGCAATATTAAACACTGCTATATTTGAAAATATTAAAAATATTACCAAAATTCCGATTAAGCAACCGGTTATTATTCTTGTTTTCACTAACTTATACCGCCTTAATTACAGACCGCCGAAGCGTCTGTGTCTGTTTTGATAGTCATAAATAGCCTTGTCAAGGTCATCAGTTGTAAATTCAGGCCAGAGTGCATCGCAGAACCAAAGTTCACTGTATGCAGACTGCCATGTTAAAAAGTTACTGATTCTTAATTCCCCACCCGGTCTTATGATTAAGTCAGGATCAGGGAAGCCTTTTGTGTAAAGGTAATCATTGAACATTTCTTCGTTAATATCAGAAATCTCAAGCTCACCATTTTTAACCTTTTCAGCTATAGTTTTTGTTGCATTGATAATTTCAGCTCTGCCACCGTAACAAATTGCAAAGTTAATTGTGTGCTTAACCTCGTCTTTTGTTTCTTTTGCAACATACTTGATAAGGCTCTGAAGACCTGTATCAAGCTGATTAATATCGCCGACAACATTCATTCTTGAATGTTTACCGCCAAAATACTTCTTCCAGTCTGTAAGATATGAATTAAGAAGCTTCATAATGCCTTTAACTTCTTCTTTAGGTCTTTTCCAGTTTTCTGTAGAAAAAGCATAGACGGTAAGATATTTAACCCCAAGAGTTGTGCAGTAATTGGATATTTCAACAAGCTTCTCTGCACCTGCTTTATGACCTTCGCTTCTGCTTAAGCCCTGCCTTTTTGCAAATCTGCCGTTACCATCCATAATAATGCCAATATGCTCAGGGATATTATTCATATCAAGCTCATACTTCAAGGATTTCATCCTCTTTCTTCTTTGTAAGCTTATCGATTTCAGCTACAGATTTATCTGTAATATCCTGAATATCTTTTTCAGCAGCTTTCATATCATCTTCTGTGATTTCTTTATTTTTAAGAGATTTCTTAAAGTTTTCAATAGCATCTCTTCTGATGTTTCTGATTGAAACCTTTGTATCTTCAGAGATTTTCTTTATCTGCTTTACAATTTCTTTTCTTCTTTCTTCTGTAAGCGGTGGGAAGTTAAGTCTGATAACTTTACCATCGTTGTTAGGTGTTAAGCCTAAGTCAGAAGCAAGAATTGCTTTTTCAATTTCTTTAATAATTGAAGCATCCCAAGGCTGAATTACAATTGTTCTTGCTTCAGGAACTGAAACTGTTCCAACCTGTGGTACAGGAGTAGCTGCACCATAGTAATCAACTGTAATTTTGTCTAAAAGTGCAGGATTTGCTCTACCTGCTCTTATAGCTGCAAATTCATTAAGCATTGAGTTAATGCTCTTATCCATTTTTTCCTGAATAGCTTTATACTGTTCTTTCATATTATATCTCCCTTTCTTATTAGTTATGAATTACTGTTCCAAGATTTTCACCTTTAAGTGCTCTTACGATATTTTCAGGCTTGTCAAGTCCAAATACAAGAATTGGAATATCATTATCCATACAAAGTGATGCTGCAGTTGAATCCATAACACCAAGTCTTTCATTTAAGATTGTTAAGAATTCAAGCTCATCATATTTAACTGCATTTGGATTTACATTAGGATCGCTATCGTAAACCGCGTCAACCTTCTTGGCAAGAAGAATAACATCTGCATTTATTTCTGCTGCTCTTAAAGCTGCTGCAGTATCTGTTGAGAAGAATGGGTTACCTGAACCACAAGCAAAAATAACAACTCTGCTCTTTTCAAGATGTCTAACTGCCTTTCCTCTTATGTATGGCTCTGCAATCTGTCTCATTTCAATAGCTGTCTGTACTCTTGTAGCAACGCCTTTACTTTCTAAAGAATCTGCAAGTGCCAAAGAATTGATAACAGTTGCACGCATACCCATGTGGTCTGCTCTTGTTCTGTCCATACCCTTGCCGCTTCTTCCTCTCCAGAAGTTACCGCCGCCAACAACAATTGCAACCTCTGCACCAAGCTTAACACATTCTTTAACCTGTTCACAGATTGCATCTACTGTATTAAAATCGAAACCAAAGCCGTTTTCACCTGCTAAAGCTTCACCACTTATTTTCAATATTACTCTTTTGTATTTAATACTCATATTTTTCCTCCAGAATACCTGCCATCAGGTTTTTCATATCATGATATTTTGATATGGAATTTATCATATCTTTAATTCTTGCGGCACCATGCATACCCTTAACATACCAAGCCATGTGTTTTCTTGCTTCAAGCATACCGATATGCTCACCCTTAACCTTAACCATAAGTTCTAAATGCTCAAGAGCAGTTTCAATAACTTCCTGTTTAGAAACTGTTTTATCTGAAAAAATAAAAGGATTTCCAAGAGAACCACGTGCAATCATAACACCGTCACATGTGGTATAGTCAATCATTTTCTGTATATCTTCATATTTAAAGACATCGCCGTTACCGATTACAGGAATTGAAAGCTTTTGCTTAAGACTTTTAATTGCATCCCAGTCCGCTTTACCTGAATAATACTGTGTTCTTGTTCTGCCGTGAAGAGTTACTGCATCTGCACCGCTTTCCTGACACATAAGACCAAAATCAAGATAGTTCTCGCTTCCCACTTCCCAACCTTTTCTGAATTTAACAGTTAAAGGAAGCGAGGTCGCACTTCTTACAGCCTTAATGATTTTTGAAGAAAGCTCTATATCCTTCATCAATGCAGAACCATCATTATTGTTCACTATTTTAGGTGCAGGACAACCCATATTAATATCAATTACAGATGCAATATTCATCTTCTCGATTTTTTCTGCCGCCTGAGCCATTAAATCAGGCTCCGAGCCGAATATCTGCACAGATAATGGCATTTCCTTTTCGTCAGTTTCAAGCAACTTATAGGTTTTTTTGTCCTCATAGTGCAAGGCTCTAGAAGAAATCATCTCACTGCAAACCATTGCACACCCATATTTTTTACAAACAATACGAAACGGCAAATCCGTAACCCCCGCCATAGGGCCGAGGATTACGTTATTTTCGAGCTTTAAACTGCCGATTTTCAGCATTATTTACCTACTGATTCAAGATATGTGTTAATTCTTTCAACAAGAGCGTCTGCATCTACACCGTGAACCATAGCAGCTTCACCGATTGATTCGCCACTTGCTGATGGGCAACCAAGACAG
>JAZSLZ010000062.1:0-7817 GCA_045535635.1 Clostridia bacterium | reverse complement strand
GTATAGTTGTTGAATTTCTGTCCCTTTTTAGCCATAATTAAAAACCTCCTATGGTTTTATTATACCATAAGAGGTTTTCGTTTTTTATTTTTTGTGAACTAAATGGGGTTCACTTCAAATTGTATCGGTTTTAATAATTATTTTACAATTTCTTCTGCTTTTGCAATATCGTCAACTTTAAATACCATTAAAGCTTCTTCTGAACATTTGCCATAAAAAGCGTACATATATTCAACTGAAACACCGCCAACAGAAAGCTTGTTAAGTAATTCAACCAGTGAACCGGGTTCATCTCCTACGTGAGCTGCGAAAACTTCTACAACCTTAACTACAATTCCTGCCTCAGTGAATATTTCTTTTGCTTTATCAGAATCATCAACAATCATTCTTGCCACACCAAAATCTGTTGTGTCTGCTAATGAAAATGCACTTAAATTAATATTATTTTTACCGAGCAAATCAAGTGCTGCAGCAAGTCTGCCTGTTTTGTTTTCAAGGAAAATTGAAAGTTGTTTTAATTTCATTTTTATTCCTCCTAGCTTAATTTTCTGTTATCAATAACTCTTTTAGCTTTGCCTTCGCTTCTTGCGATAGATTTAGGGTTAACAAGATGTACTTTAGCGCCTATACCAAGTATAGAGCGAAGCTCTTCTGTTATTCTCTTTTCGATTTTTTCAATACCTTTGATTTCATCAGAGAACAACTCTTCATTCATTTCAACATAAACATCGAGAGTATCTGTATTGTTAACTCTATCAACAACAATTTGATAGTTAGGAGTAATACCCTCTCCAACTTTAAGAAGAACTTCTTCAATCTGTGAAGGGAATACATTAACACCTCTTATAATAAGCATATCATCGCTTCTGCCTGTAGGCTTTCTCATTCTTACATGAGTTCTTCCGCATTTGCATTTTTCATAGTTAAGAGAACAAATATCTTTAGTTCTGTATCTGATAAGAGGAAAGCCTTCTTTTGTTATTGTAGTAAACACAAGCTCTCCACTTTCACCTGCAGGTAAAACCTCTTCAGTATCAGGATCAATAATTTCAGGAATAAAATTATCCTCCCATACGTGCATACCGCACTGATATTCACATTCACAAGCAACGCCAGGTCCTAAAATTTCAGAAAGGCCATAAATATCATAAGCTTTACAATTTAGCTTTTCCTCAATAGCTACACGCATATCTTCAGTCCAGGGTTCTGCACCTAATATAGCAGATTTAAGCTTAATATTTTCTTTATTACCTGTCTCACCGATATATTCACCAAGATACATTGCATAAGATGGTGTACAGCAAAGTGCAGTGCTTCCGAAGTCAACCATAGTCTGTACCTGCATCTGTGTATTACCGCTTGACGTTGGAATAACTGTTGCACCAATGGCTGAAGCACCGTAGTGTGCACCAAGTCCTCCTGTGAAAAGTCCATAACCGTATGATACCTGAACAAAATCTTCTTTACCAAGACCTATAGCTGTCATCATTCTTGCAACGCAGTCTGACCACATATCAATATCGTTTTCTGTGTAACCGACAACTATCTTTTTACCTGTTGTACCGCTTGATGCATGAACTCTTACAATATCCTCCATAGGTACGGCAAAAAGTCCATAAGGATAACAATCTCTTAAATCCTGCTTATAAGAAAATGGTAATTTATGTAAATATTCAATACCTTTAATATCTTCTGGCTTTAAGCCTTTTTCGTCCATTCTTTTTCTAAAAAGCTCGACATTTTCATACATTCTTTTAACTTGGCTTACAAGTCTTTCACTCTGAAGCTTTTCAATGTCTTCCCTGTTCATTGTTTCAATATCTTTATGCAAATAATTGCTCATTTTTATCGCCTCCACAAATGCTTTAATATATTGTATCACTAAACTTTAAAAATTACAAGATATTTTACAGCTCGTTTTTGATTAAATCTTCAAAGCTTTCTCTTTTTACCGCAATATAATCTTCTTTGTTATGAATCATAACAATAGGTGGTCTCGGTATTTTATTATAATTAGAAGCCATTGAGTAATTATATGCCCCTGTTGACAAAACTGCAAGTATATCTTTAGGTTCAGGTGTCTGAATTTTAACATTCTCCTGAATCAAGTCACCACTTTCGCAGCACTTTCCTGCAATAGTACATTCGTAATTTCTTTCTTCTCGAGCTTTATTAGCAACTATCGCAGTATATTCTGCACCATAAAGTGCATATCTTGGATTATCTGACATACCGCCATCAATAGCTACATATTTTTTATATCCTGTTATTTCTTTAACAGAACCTACTGTATATAATGTTATACCGCAATCTCCGACAATGCTTCTGCCGGGTTCCATAAGAATATCAGGTTCATTAATGCCAAGTCTTTCACATTCCTCTTTAACAACCTCTGAAAGCATTTTAATACATTCATCTATGTTAAGCTCAGGATCAGTTTCAACATATCTTACACCAAATCCTCCACCGAGATTTAAAACTTTTGCAGTGTAGCCTGTTGCACTTTTTACGTCAGCTATAAATTTAAGCATAACCTTGGCAGAATCGCTGAAAGGTGTGTGTTCAAAAACCATAGAGCCAATATGACAATGGTAGCCGTCAAGCTCTATATTTTCACAGTTTAATGCTTCTTTAACAATCTCAAGAGCCTGACCTGTTTCAATTGCAGAGCCGAATTTACAATCAACCTTTCCTGTTGAAATCGCCTCATAGGTATGAGGGTCAATTCCAGGAGTGATTCTTAAAAGAATTTTTTGTTTTATGCCGTATTTAGCTGCAATTTCATTAACATTACTAAGTTCATATAAATTATCAACAATAAAACAGCCTATTTTATTATCAATAGCATATTCAATTTCATCAAGAGACTTATTATTGCCGTGAAAATAAATTTTATCTGATGGAAATCCTGCTTTAAGAGCAGTATAAAGCTCCCCTGCTGAAACAACATCAACAGACATATTCTCTTCTTTTACAATTTCATAAATACGCTTAAAAGATGCGGCTTTACTTGCATATAATGGCTTTGCATTTTTAAAATATTTATTTAATGCTTCTATATATTCTCTGCATCTTCTTCTGATCTTATCTTCATCCATAAGATATAATGGTGTTTTGTACTTTTTAGCTAAAACCGTTGTATCTACTTCTGCAAAAGTAAGATTTCCCTCAGAATTTACAGATAAATTATCTAATATATACATCTTTATTCCTTTCCGAAGCTTAAATTAAGTTCTGTTCTTTCATAAGCTCAACAAGGACTTTTTCTTTATCTTCAGCCATCTCAACAAGCGGAAGTCTTAAGTAGTTATCGCAAAATCCCATATGCGCCATTGCAGCCTTAACAGGAATAGGATTAACATCACTGAAGAGTGCGTTTATAAGTGGTAAAAGTTCAAGCTGTAAATCTCTTGCCTTAGCAACGTCCCCGTTAAGAAAACTGTCACAAATTTCAACAGTCTTTTTAGGCATAAGATTTGAAAGAACTGAAATAACCCCAATACCACCAAGTGACATAATAGGAACAATTTCATCATCGTTACCTGAATAAATATCAAGCTTACCTTTAAGAAGCGAAGCAGTTTTCGCAAGAGCAGAAATGTTGCCACTTGCTTCTTTAATACCTGAAATCATAGGATGCTCTGCAAGTTTTAAATATGTAGCAGGTTCGATATTTACGCCTGTTCTTGAAGGTACATTATATAAAATTACAGGAACTGTACTACTGTCAGCTATTGTTGTGAACATCTTAATAAGACCTGCCTGAGATGTTTTGTTGTAATAAGGTGTAACAACAAGCACACCATCAACACCAACCTCACATGCATACTTTGTTAAATCTACAGCATAATCTGTATCATTACTGCCTGTACCTGCAATAATAGGAATTCTCTTTGCAGCTCTTTCTACCGCAAATTTGATTACAGCTCTGTGTTCTTCGTCAGTAAGTGTTGATGCTTCACCTGTAGTTCCACAAATTACAATAGCATTAATACCTTCTTCTATTTGCCAGTCAATTAATTTTCCTAATTTTTCGTAATCTACTCCGTTCTTATCAAGTGGAGTTACAAGTGCTGTTGCAACACCTTTAAAAACAGTTTTTTTCATAATATTCTTCCTTTCAAAATATAAAAGAGGCTATCTAAAACAGAAAGCCTCATAAATTTACAATATAAATAAAAATATGTAGCCCTCCGCACACAAGTGCGACAACAAAACAAATATTATTTTGCTTTGCCAGTACAATCTTTCGCCTCGATTGACTTCGGCATCTGCACCTTTCCTGCATAACAAAGCTTTGCGAAAACCGTATTTATACAGTACTGATTACAAAATGCGACCTCTACCTTATTATTAATTTATAATATAGTAACACAACAGGCTTTAATTGTCAATAACTATTTTTCGCATATTATTGTCATAAAGAGCATTTCTTACTATTGAAAAATAGTCTATCTCAAAATCGTCTATATACTTTTCAAGTGCCGCAAAGAATGTAACTGCCTTTAAATTAGCAGGTTCACCATTTGCAATAACAAAATTAAGCTTTATATCAGTTCCTTCATTTTTTTCAAGCTTAACATCAAAAATCATAGGCTTTATATCTGTATCGCTTACACCTCTTTTTGTTTTCTTTTCAACAACAATTTCGTCCATAGAAAGAAATTCTTTGATTTTTCTCTCTAAGTCTTCCACTCTGTGCTTCAACACAATATCTGAGGTATATTCTGCTCTTACAAGTATGTTCAAAGGTTTATCTGCATTAAAAACACTATGAACTCTTATATCCTGAGGTAATGCATTGTTCATTTTAATTTTAAGTTCTTCAAAGTTTGGCTTACTGTCTACCGAAATATCCATATACTCATTAAGGCCTTCAACTCCAAGTGGAAGCGGATGTGCAATAGACATAATAGGATGCGGATTAAACCCCTGTGAATAGCTTATATCAATACCGCCTCTTCTGAAGGTTCTCTGAAGTGTTTTCATCAAATCAAGATGTGAAACATATTTTGAATAACCGGTTTTTGAAAAACAAATTCTTATTTTATACATGCTCCACCTCCGAGAACAGTAGCACCACAACCTGTACAGCCATTTCTGCAATCATCTGTGGTCTCCCCTTTTTCTGCTTTAAGTCTTTCCTTCATAAGATACTTCTCGCTGACACCAACATCAATATGAGACCACGGCAACACCTCGCCAAATTCTCTTTTTCTGTTAGCATAAAAATCAGGATCAATACCACATTCCTTAAATGCTTCAAGCCAACTTTCATATTTAAAATGTTCGTTCCAGCTGTCAAACTTACAACCTTTTATATGTGCCAGTTCAATAACATCAGAAAGTCTTCTGTCTCCCCTTGCAAATACTGCCTCAAGGAAGCTTAATTTACTTTCGTGCCAGTTATAAGAAATCTGCTTTCTTGTTATTGCCTTTTTAAGAAGTGTCTGCTTTCTTACAACATTATCTATTTCGTCCTGACCATCCCACTGAAAAGGAGTAAATGGCTTTGGAACGAAAGTTGAGGTGCTTACAGTTATTTTAACGCCTCTCTTTTTCTCAAGCTCTTTAGCAGCCTCAAAATATACATTTACTACTTTTTCAGCAAGTTCAGCGATTGCAGTTACATCTTCATCTGTTTCAAGCGGAAGTCCAATCATAAAATAAAGCTTGATTGTGTTCCATCCATTTGAAAAAGCGATTTTTGATGTGTTAAGTAAGTCTTCTTCTTTTACATTTTTATTAATAATGTCACGAAGTCTCTGGCTTCCTGCTTCAGGAGCAAAGGTTAATCCACTTTTCCTTACTTTCTGAATTCTTTTCATTAAATCAACAGAAAAATTGTCAACTCTTAATGATGGCAAAGATAAGCTAACATTTTGCTTTTCTGTAATTTCAATAAGTTTATCAGCAAGTTCATTAAAGCAGGAATAGTCACTTGTACTAAGTGAAGAAAGTGTAATTTCATCATAACCCGTATTTTTAATAAGGTTCTCACAGGCACTTACAATTTTATCAGGTGACTTTTCTCTTACAGGTCTGTATATATACCCTGCCTGACAAAATCTGCAGCTTCTTGTACAACCTCTGAAAATTTCCATCATAATTCTGTCATGCACAATTTCAGTAAATGGAACAATTGGCTTTTCAGGATAATAAACAGAGTCTAAATCTTTAATTATCCTTTTTCTTGGTTTTTCGGCAGCATTAATATTATTTGTTTTTATGCTTTGAACTGTACCATCTTCATTATATATAACATCATAAAAAGAAGGAACATAAATACCTTCAATTTTTGCAATACTTTCAAGAAACTTAACTCTGCTTTCGCCTGACTTTTTCCACTTTTTATATTCCTCAATAATCTCGCCAAAAGCTTCCTCGCCCTCGCCGAGCATAACAAAATCGGCGAAATCGGCTATAGGTTCGCAGTTATATGCACATGGACCGCCAAAACACACAAAAGGACCATATTCCCTATCTGCACTTCTCAATGGAATATCAGACATACTTAGCATATTTAAAATATTTGTGTATGACATTTCATACTGCAGTGTAAACCCAACAATATCAAATTCATCAAGTGCTTTCTTGTTTTCAAGTGAAAATAGTTTAATATTATTATCAATTAGCATCTCTTCCATATCAGGCCATGGAGCATAAAAACGTTCGCAAAGCGAATCTTCTCGTTCATTAATAAGATGATATAGAATCTTCATACCAATATGAGACATACCTATTTCATAAGTATCAGGAAAGCAGAAACCAACCTTGCACTCTGCTTTATCGAAATCTTTAATAACTATGTTAGTTTCTCCGCCTGTATATCTTGCAGGTTTCTGTACTTTAAGTAAAAACTTATCTAACTTTCGGATATCCATTTTTAATCCTTTCTGTAATTAAATCTTTTGTATTTAAATAATATAATCCGTCAATTGCGGCATTATATATATCGTCATATTTAAGTATTCCTATAATACTGTTTCCGTCATAAACAAGGAAATTACAATTGTTATTTTTCAACAATTCCAAAACCAAACTATCTCCCGACACTACAAGGGTGTCTGCCTTTATATTTTTCTTATATGAATATTTGTAATTTACATCACAGGTAAACAAAAGCACCCATATAAGTGAAACATTTACCCTCTTGTTATTTAAGAAATCAAATAAAAGTGTAATAATAACCACCGTATATGCAACAAATTGTATAATTTTATTTATGCTTTCATTATCATAAAATGAAACGAAAATCCGTCCACCGTCAAGAGGTACAATCGGCAACAGATTAAATACAAGCATATAAATATTACACATAGCCAGATCGCCAAGCTTATAATATGAAGCAATTAGTGCTATTAAGAGATTTACACAAGGTCCTGCAGTTGCAATTATAAAATTATGAGTTTTATTGTTGATTTCTTCTTTTATTTTTCCATTTATACCTACAGGTAATATTGTTATTTTTTCAATTGAATAGCCTAATAAAAAAGCCATTAATAAATGTCCTGCTTCGTGAAGAAAAGCAGATGCAAACGCATATAAGTAAAGCTTAAAGCAGGAAGTTAAAAAGGCAAAAACAATTGTAAGTAAAATGTATGGGCAAACAGTAATAATACCTATTCCTCCCGCAGAAGATTTTGTTCAATATTTTTATATACACTCTTAATATTATTAATAATTTCATTTGTTTTTTCTTCAACAACGCTAAAATTATAAGAATTATTCAGTACATCTTTAACGTAGCTGCTTGTCTTAGGATTTATCTTACATAAAGTAACAACTACACCAAAAATAATAACAGAAAACAAAAT
>JAZSLZ010000120.1:0-5752 GCA_045535635.1 Clostridia bacterium | reverse complement strand
GAAATAGTTGAGATTATTGAAGCTGCCAAAGATGGCAGAGTGAGAGTGAGAATTTAAGGAAGGTGATTTAATGTCTATAGTTAAAATTGATCCTTTAGTTACTGCATCTCTTTACGGTGAAAGTGCAGTACCTATTGCGATGGTTATGGAAGAAGAAGCGGAAGCAATGAACAGAATTTCTATTGCGAAAGAAATTTTTATGAAGCACGAATCTGATAACTTTGCTGAAGCATTTACAGGAATTGATGGTATCGGTGATTTTGAAAATGTAGGCGAAGCCGGTGCGTATCCTGAAACAGGTTTTTCAGAAGGAGATAAAAAGGTTTTAACTCCTTATGAATGGAAACAGTCTATAGTTATGACACAGACTATGGTTGAAGATAACAAGCTTCTTGATATGAAGAATATGGGTAGAGGTCTTGTTACTGCTTCAAAAAGAACAAGGGAAAAATTCTTTGCCGCACTTCTTGGTGGTGCTTATAAAGGTAATAAAGTTAGATTTGCCGGTAAGGACTACGATGTAACTTCAAAAGATGGTGTGAGTATGTTCAATACTAAACATCCTACAAATCTTAAGAATGAGTTTCAGAGTAATATGTTTTCAAATGCGCTTGATGAAGATGGTCTTGGTTTAATCGAAACTGCAATGGAGAACTTCTGCGATAAAGATGGTAATCTTTTAGATATTTCTCCTGATACAATTATTATTCCTAACATCCATTCGCTTAAGAAGAGTGCGTTTGCAGCTGTTGCATCTGAACAGTCACCAAACTCATCTGATAATGCTATGAGCTATCAGTTCGGCAAATGGAAAATCCTTGTTTGGTCGTATCTTAATAAGTTCATAACAAGTGAAAAGAACAAAGCACCATTTATTATTATGGACTCTAACTATAATAAAAATGCTGCAGGTGCTATTGACCTTGAAAGAGTAGCTCTTACTATTAAGAGTGGAATTGACCCTAAAAACGATAACAATGTATGGAGAGGTAGAGAAAGATACTCCGGTGGTTTCGTGGATTGGAAAGCATTTGCAATTGGTGGCATAGACGGTGGTACAGCACTTGTATAAAAAATAATACATAAGAAAAGGGGCGAAGATGTTTCGCCCTTTTTTGGAAGGAAGTGAAGTTGTGAGAACTTTGGGAAGTGTTTATGATGAAGTCCTGGGACTTATGTTTTCAAACAATACAGGCTCAAGTAAGGTTACTACAGAGGATGCATCTGTTGCAGAGTATATGTTTAATATGCATCATGCCTTTAATTCAGGTATTGATGATTTGTATTCTACTGTGATTGACTTAAGAGAGTTTGTGTATTTAAACGAAGTGGTCTTTGGTGAGATTTATAACATAAAAGAGAAATTCGAAGATAAGGACAGATATATCTGCGCTACTGAAGATGTTTTTAAAATTGATGCAAAGGAAAATAAGTACAAAAGGACCATTCTGTATGATTATCTCTTAAAGGATGTTATAAGCTTTGAGGGGGATGGAAATTTTGCAGTTTCGGTTAAGGTTAAGCCTGTAGTGATAAAGGAAGATACCAATAAGGAAGAGTTGCTTGATATAGAGGATAATATACTTTCTGCTCTTGTTTACTATATGGCGTACAGGCTTTATTTAGAAGATGATGCATCAATTGCTACTTCTTATCTTAACATTTATGAGGCGAAGAAGGAAGCTCTTGCAGAAGTTTACGGAGAAAGAAGCGGTTCGAGTGGACAGACTTTTGAATCTGTCAGGGGGTGGTACTGATGGCAAGATTTTCAGTACCTTCACCACCGGCGCTTTATACAACAAGCTATAAGGATTTTAAAGGTGTTGACTATCGACCTGAAGAGGTTTCTGTTGACAGGAGCAGATTTGCAGACTGCAGGAACATTGTATTTGATAAAAGTGGATTCCCTGAAAAGAGATTTGGGTGGAGAAAATTGGTTCACACGAGCGATAAAATATGCGGTGTTTGCATAGCAGATATAGACGGTGTGAGGACTGTATTCTATCATGCCGGTTGGTGTGTTTATATATTTGATGGGGTGGAAACAACACCTATTAAGTTTGAGGGCGATAATCAGATTAGTGATGGACACGAAACAAGATACCTTTTCGAAAGCAAAAGCATTATGTTTTCAATGAATGAATGTGTTTATGTTATTAATGAGGCAGGATATATAGTTATTAAGAAGGATGAAAACGGAGATTTTAAAGCTTATAATGCTATGGATGAAGCATATGTGCCTACAACGACAGTAGGGAGAAATTGTGTAACATACTTAAGAAAGGAGGATGGAAATGTTATAAAAGAAGTGTTTACTGAAGGAGGAAAGTCTTATGAAAAAGTTAATCTACTGACACAAAAAAGAATATGTAGTTTTCGTCTTGATATTCTTGATGAGTATAAGGATGGCAGCAAGGAAAACGTGCGCTATCCTTCAATGACACTTACACTTAATGGAGAAGTAGAAAGCATAGAAAAAATAGAGGTGCTTGATAAAAATGTTCGGTGGGTGGATATCAACGATGAAATTCATGGCTGGATAGAAGGTCCTGTTGCAGAGGATGCAATGAAAGATAAATTGAAAAACAAATCGGTTTACGAATGGGACGAAAACGATAAAGTCATACGAGTGTTTTTTTTCGTATGGGTTGAAACGGGAAGTCAAAAGTTTTATGTTAGTCCGCCTGAAATGTATAATGATGGAATTACGGACAATTTAAGAATAACTTATGTAGCAAAAATAAGTGAAGAAAATAAGAAGAAGGATATTTGCAAGTTCAACAAGTTTGTTAAGTTTGGATTGAATAATGACGACAGAGTGTTTATATGCGGAAATGATGAATATAAAAACTATATTTGGTATTCGGATTTTAATAATCCATTATATTTCCCTGACCTTAACTATATTACCGTTGGAGCAGATGACAAAGGTGTTTTAGGTTTCTCAAAGCTTTCAGGGTACCTTGCTGTTCACAAAGAAGACAGTGTTGATGATGCTAATCTTTACCTGATCAGAGGTGAGCTTACGGATGAAGATGTTATTTTTAAAGTTACTACAGGGATGCCGGGCATTGGTGCGGTTTCGGAGAAGGGTTTTGCAGCAATTGAAGATGAACCTTTATTCCTTACGAAGAATGGTGTGTTTGCCATACAGAGTACATACATTGCACAGGAAAAATGCATTGCATCAAGAAGTGGGTTTATTAATCCTGAGCTTGAAAAGTATGACTTAAGCAAGGCTGTTATGACAAGATGGAAGAATCTTATATTGATTTCTGTGAATGATGATAAGGGGACAACCTTTGTGCTTAATGTTAATGCTAAAGCTTATGTTGAGGACGTTTCTTCACCATATTATAAGACTTATTATTACGAGGGAACTGTTTGGGAAAATGTGTTTGCAGATGAGTTCTTCCTTGTGGGGGATGAACTGTACTTCTACAGAAACACAGAGAATGGAACAGATATATGTAAATTCAACTCTGATATTAAGGATATGACCAGGTTTAATGATGAAGCACTAACTGAAGGAGCTAAGGCTGTTGATGCGTGGTTTAAAACCAAGATGGATGATGACGGCTCTTTTATGGTTTTAAAAACGATGGTTAAAAGAGGATGCGGTGTTATGATTAAGCCTTATACACGTTCTTCCGCAGAGATTTATATTATTACTGACAATGAAGAAAAGGACATACCGATTAAGACGGCGGAGGCAGGTATGCTTGATTTTTCAGACATTGATTTTTCGCTTATATCTTTTAACACGAGAGATGTGGCAACTATTATTCCTATAAATACAAAGGTAAAGAAATATTCAACCCTGCAGTTTATGGTAAGAAACAACGAGCTTTCACAGGGAATGGGCGTGCTGGGAATAGAGAAGAGATATAAGGTTGGAAACTTTAAAAAATATTGAGAGGTGATAAGATGGCGAAATTTGAAACGAAATTCACGGACTCTGAAGTCAATGAAAAAAAGATTGAAGGACAAAAAAATCCTCTTTCAGGAAAGGTGGAAGAGGTACAGGCAAAGTTTGATGCATTGCCACTATTGGTGAAGGAAAAGCTTGAAGACCTTATAAAGGAATTGAATACTAACCTTTCGAATGTGGATAATACTGCGGACATTGATAAAGAGTTATCCGATGCTACGGAAAATAGGCTTAATGAACTAAAGCAGGAAATTGAAAAATTGATAGAGCAGTCAGTAGCTGAGCTTGAAAATAAGCATAACGATGATATTGGAACGCTTGAACAATCAATAGCACAAAAGATTGCAGACCTTGTGGGACAAGCACCTGAAACTCTTGATACGATATACGAACTTGCTGCAGCTCTTGGGGAAAACAAAAATTCTGTTACGGAAATGCTCAACTTACTGAGTTTGAAAGCTACAAAAAAAGAAGTTGCAGAAGAAAAAGAGAAACTTGCTACACTAGATGCTAAAGTAAGAACAGATATTGAAGCTCTTGAAAAATACGGAATAACAGATGTATATGTACTTAAAAATGGTGAAGATATTACAGTGAAAGATGGTATTGTTACAGGTCTTTTGAAACACGATTATTCACAATACGAAGCCATAGCATTTCCTGACGGAATAACTAAAATACAATTACCTGACACTCATGGTGGTGGAGACACACCGCTTACTGCCAATGTTGTGATTATGCCTGATAGTCTTGAAGAGATTGGTGGGAATAGTTTTTCTAACGATGTGCAGTTTGATAAAGAGGACAATATTATCGAAGATACAGTTGTTGTAAAAGTAAAAGAATATATACTTAATGAAGGCTTGGAAACAATTGGAAATTATGCTTTTGCAGACAATGTTTATCTTGAAAAAATTAATATTCCTTCAAGTCTTAAGAAAATAAGCAGAGGTGTGTTTCAATGTTGTGATAGTTTGAAAAAAATAATTATACCAACAACTGTAACGGAGATTGAAATCGCAAATTTCATAGCAACATCCTTTAAGAAAGAAGATGCAACTGTAATATACGGTTTCGCAGGGAGTGAAGCTGAGAGATATGCAAAAACTGAGGATTTGCTTAAAGAATATGAAAACGAATTTATCAATATAGGTAGTGATTACTCAGAGGATATAAAAAAACTTAAAAATAAAGTAGACTTAAAACCAGGCACAAACCTATATGACAAAGATTCAAAAAATAAAATTGTAGGATTCATAAATAGTGAAAACGGAACTATAAACAAAAATATACCGAATGCTTATTCTGTATCATCTTATATAACAGTTGAGCCTGAAACCTCATACGCAATAAGTTATCTAGAAGATATTATTGTTTCACATGCTTATATTGCTTGGTATGACGAAACCTATACATTCATATCAGCACAACAGTATAAAGGTGATTTGGCACCTAATGAAATGGTATGTGTATCACCGGCAAATGTAAAATATGTTCGCTTATCTGTAAAAGATATATGGGAAGATGTTTTTCAGTTTGAAAAGGGCAAAACTCAAACCGCCTATAAAAGCTATGTGCCTCTCAAACAACTTGAAGAACTAAATGATAAAATAGACAATAATATACAGATGATTGAAAACGATATGGCAGAATTAAAAAACTACACCGATAAACGAATTAGCGAGGTTGAAGAGTCAGAAATACTTAAAAATAAAGTAGACTTAAAACCAGGCACAAACCTATATGACAAAGATTCAAAAAATAAAATTGTAGGATTCATAAATAGTGAAAACGGAACTATAAACAAAAATATACCGAATG
>JAZSLZ010000026.1:0-3949 GCA_045535635.1 Clostridia bacterium | reverse complement strand
TGGGTAGTAAGTAATAATTGCATGGCTGGCAGGCCAATAAAAAGCGCACTTGTGCGCAGCCAGTAAAGTGTAGGGCTATGCCCGAAAATGAAATACCCCCCGTTATACGGGGGGATATTTATTTCAGCATTTTTCTAATTTTATGTCAGTTGAAGTAACTTCAAATTCAGCAATACCGCTTTCTTCTTTAACTTCGTATTCTTTTCCATTGATGTTCCATTTGCCGCCTTTAAGACCTAAAACATAGCATTTCTTAACATCTTCAGGGACTGAGAATGAAAGTTCATTTTCAAAACCGTCACCATTTTCAGGGAAGATAACTGCGTTGTTTAAAATAGCACCGCCAAGATATCCTTCGCCCTTGATTTCAACAAGTTCTCTGAATGGAAGAACATTACTGTCACCAAATACAAGCTTTGGAGCATAGTCAACGTCAGGAGCTACGTACATAACTGTTAACATACAGTCTGTTTTAGCAGGTTTTTTAGGAGTGATTTCAATTCTGCCCCAACCTTCTTCACAGTTGAAGTCGAATACGAATGGAAGACCATTGTCTCTCATTCTGCCTTTTTCGTAGTTAACACCTTTAACATTGAAGTGGTTGTTTTCGCCACCGATAAGGTTGTAGTT
The DNA here is from genome assembly GCA_045535635.1 of Clostridia bacterium. Taxonomy (GTDB): domain Bacteria; phylum Bacillota; class Clostridia; order RGIG6154; family RGIG6154; genus RGIG8700. The sequence continues at coordinate 3,319 of JAZSLZ010000026.1, read as the reverse complement.
AACTTCAGAACCTGCAGACTGAATGTAGAGTCTGCTGTCAAGGTTTGTAATCATAGCACACTTTTTACCTCCGGGTGTGTCCATAACCATTGGAAGTGTCTGCATATGGAGAAGAACTTTCTTTTCAAAATGCTCTTTGACTGCAGTAACTCTGTCAAATACGAAGAATGCAAGAGGATGGTCTGCTCTGCCTGTGTGGAGAGAGAACATATATCTCTTAACCTCAGAAACAGAATCTTCATAGTAAGCCTTTGTAATATCACCGCAAAGGCATGAATATTTAAGTTCACCGTCTTCAAGCTTATAATCGTGGTATAAAACCTTACCGATGTTAAAGCTTGGTTTTCTCTTCCAGTCTTCAACATCCATAGCCTCTTCACTGTAGTCGTCATCAATTCTCTGACCACCTGAATATACCCATTTTTCTGTATCTTTTCTGTCAGGGTCAAATACTAAAATACTGTTACATGAAATTGTCTGTTTGTTGTAATGACGGTCAATTTCATTACCGTATAATGTGTAGTTACCTGATTTTGAAGCAAGGATGCCTTTGTGGTAAATCTGGAAGTTACCTGCATCTCTGTGCTCGTGGTTACCTGCATAACATTCGCCGATTTTCATATATGTCAAAATGGCGTCTTTATCTGTCCAAGATGTTCTTGAGTACATAGAGCCCATAGGATAGCCGTTGTACTGAACAAGTGGTAAGTCAGTGATTGGTGCAGGAACTATGTGAGTTTTGTTAAAAATAAGTATCATTACAGGTGTAAGTGACATTACATAGAACTTAGAGTATTCAAGAAGCTCTTTCTTAGCAAAGCCTTTTAAAACAGGATCATCATAAAGGTATGAACCAAAGAAACCTGTTTTACCAAGACCTGCATATCTTGTACCTTCGTTGAATTCGTCACCGATTCTTAACATTTCACCGTCCGGTCTTATCATATGAAGGAATGTGCGACAAGCCTGTTTAAAGCTTTTTGCGTCGAACAAGTGAATTTCGTTATCGTACATAGAAGAGAAAATCATATCACCGTAAAGAAGTGCATTGAATCTTTCAGTTCCGTAAGCACTGCCCTGAGGATGTTCACCTGAGCTGATCATAAAGTTCTGTGATGGAACAAGTCTGTCAAGGATTATGTTTTCAATAAGGTCATAGTATTCAGGGTGTTCGTCGTAAATTGCAATACCCATAGAAGACCATGCAATAAGGAATATAGCTCCACACATATGGCCAACCATAACACCGCCACCTGTAGGTGGGAAGTCAGGATATTCCATAAATTTACAGATTTTAGATGTACCTGCACAAGCAATGTGGTGCTTATCTTCATCTCTTAAAAGGTCATAACACCAGTCATAAATCTGTGCAACCTTTTCCATAATTTTCATAGATGTGTAATGTGCCATACCGGCAGGCATCTGTGATAAATCAAAAGTTTTAAGGTATGAAAGCACACCTGCAACAGCTTCGTAGCCGTAAAGCTCATCTTTAGTTAAGGCATATTTGAAAGCTTTTGCATTTAAAATAGTTAAAATGTCAGAGTCAACAATTCTCATATGGCTAACAGAGTTAGTGTCTGTAAAATCACGAACTTCGCCGTCGCACTCTGTTTCTGTAAGAATGCAGTATCTTTCATAAGCATATTTGTTTTCTTCGTGTAATAAACCTGCTCTGATTTCTTCAAGTCTTTTTTCTGTAAAGCAAAGTCTTGGATGAACATTTGCAGGAGGAACATATTTTGGCTTTTTCTCTGCCTTAGGACAAGGGAGCATTTCGCCAAAATCTTCGTCTTTAAAACTTGCAATTTTTTCTTGTAAAAGTTTTATTTTTTCTTCTCTGTTCATAATATTATTCCCTTCTGATTAATATTATATTTATTTTAGCATAATATGCTAAAAATTTCAATACTTAAATTAATTGTTTTGGTATGATTTTATATTAAATAGCATATAATTTCCGAAAAAGGAGATGAATATATGAAATACTATACATCGGCAAATACCTCTGCAGGATTTGTGGATTTTACTGAAGAAAATATATTTGATGTAAAGAGAAAAGTTGAACTTAAAGGAAGCAGTTATCACATAAGAAATTTAATTTTAAGACTTGCTTATGAATATGCAGATAAAGCATGTGAACAAATAATAAAAACAGGAAGCAAAGACATTTTAGAAGCGGTTATTTTAAACAACAGGGAAATGGCAATTGTAAGAAACTGTGAAAATGCAGATAAAACAATAAATCTTGACAGTTATTTCTCAGCACCTGAATACAATCCAAAAACTAAATATCTCTTTGATTGTATGAATAATTGCTTTTATGAGGCAAAGATTATTCACGATAAATGGGAGAAAATCTATATAGAAAATATGGATTTCAAAAGGCTTGAAAGCTATGGAAATGCAATAATAAATAATATTGTTAATACAGATGCTGTATCAGGAAGTTCAAAAAACTATAAGAGATTTTTCGGAAGTATCACAGATAAGGAAAATGTTAATTTCATAGATGATTTAACTGAAAATTTAAATAAAAGATATTTCATAAAAGGAAGACCAGGAACAGGGAAGTCAACATTTCTTAAAAAGCTTTCTAAAGCATTAAAAGAAAGAGGCTTTGATGTTGAGGAATATTACTGCAGCTTTGATAAAGAAAGCCTTGATATGGTAGTTTCAAGAGAGCTTTCCTTTGCAGTATTTGATTCAACCAGTCCTCACGAAAAGCTTCCTGAAAGAGAAAGTGATGAGATTCTTGATTTTTATGTAAATTCAGGACTTGAAGGCACAGATGAGAAGTATGAAACAGAGCTTTTTAATATAAAAGCAAGTTACGATATGAAAATAAAAGAGGGAAAAAGCTTTTTTAAGATTGCTTCTGAAATAAAAGAAGCATCTGAAAAACAGATGCTTTCTAAGGTGAAGGATGATGACCTTGCGTATATCATCAAAAATATTTTTAATTAACTTGTTAATCACCATAATAATTCTTGCAGTATTTTACACAATCCATAGCGTCCTTGCCGTAAAAATCAGCGTTAATCATATCTGAATACTCCTGATTTAAAACCGCACCGCCAACCATAACGGTTATGCCTTTGTTGTAGCTTTTAAGAAGCTTTATTGTTTCTTCCATAGCAGGAACTGTTGTGGTCATAAGTGCGCTTAAACCAACAAGTGAGCAATCTTTTTCCTTAACGGCTTCTAATATTTTTTCAGGCTCTGCATCCTTGCCAAGGTCGTAAACTTTAAAGCCGTAGCTTTCAAGAAGAACTTTAACTATGTTTTTGCCAATATCGTGAATATCGCCTTTAACAGT
>JAZSLZ010000002.1:0-8776 GCA_045535635.1 Clostridia bacterium | reverse complement strand
GCTTTGATAGACATAGACATATAAAGCTTATCTTCAGATACCTTTCTAAGCTCTTCTCCATTAACTACCTGAAGGTTAACAAGCTTAATGGCACATCCGATAAACATAAGTATAAATATTAAAAATAATATTAATAACCTTGACTGTCTGTTATAATACATACTTTCTCCTAATATCTGTATTTGTTTTTCTCTTTATTAACATTCTTATATGCATAAAAAAGAATAAATGAAACCAAAGAATTAATTATTGCCTGAGGCAATATAACTTTTACAACTATCAACGAATTATATATGTTGCCGTTACTCAAATAAGTTAGCCAATAGAATAAAATCTCTGTAACAATTGTAAAAATGGCGGTAAATACTACAGTAGTTATAACACTGCCTTTATACATAAACTTAACAATAAGCATCATAAGCAATGCAATAATAACAAACATAAGAAAATTCCATCCAACATTGTAACATGCATATACATCATAAATAATTCCGGCTAACACTGCATTTATAAAAGATGTTTTACTGTTTGCCAGTGATGAAACTACCACAACAGAAATAAGTGCAAAATTTATATTAAGTCCGAAAATTTTCATACGGCTAAATAAAGTAACCTGAAGAATTATAAGCAGTAGAGTAATAACATAATTAAGATACTTTTTCATTATTCTTCGCCCTCATAATCCTTACTTACGATTAAAACCTCGTAAATACGCTGAAAATCCACATAAGGTTCAACAACAGCATACTGTCCAGTTCCTTCTTCATTATTTCTGAACTCTTTAACAATGCCAATCATAATTCCTCTGTGATAAATTCCGCCAACACCTGAAGTTTCGACAGTATCACCAATCATAACATCTGCACCTTCAGTAATAACCGTCATTTTACAAAGGCCATCCTCCATAAGCTCAAGACTTCCGTCAACCTGGACAAGGTCTCCTGTTCTGCTTATCATACCGCTAACTGAGTGATTAGGGTCAATGATTGTAACAATGTTTGCAGAGTTTGCAGATGCATTTGCAACTCGCCCAATCAAACCCTTGTTGTTTATAACCGCACAGTTTTCTTCTACATCATTTTTAGTTCCTTTGTTTACTGTAAACACATTAAACCAGTTACCTGCATCTTTTGCAATAACAAGCGCAGCATTTGCTTTATTCTTATAGTTTTCTTTATTTATGTTAAGAAGCTCTCTTAATGAATCATTTTCTTTTTTAATTCTTATAGCCTCTGCATTTTCATTCTTCATACTGTCAATCTGATCAAGAAGAATCTTATTCTGATCTGCATAGTATGCCGCTTTACCAAAGCTTGAAAAGAACTCACCTGTTGCGTTAACTGCAACTGTTATTCCGCTTTGTACAGGTGTTATGCAATAAGACAAAAATCCACCAAGCTTATTTAAAAATGGAGTAAACACTGAAAGTAAAACCAATGCAACTATCACTATTAATATAAATATAAATTTAATTCCTTTATTCATTTAACTTAATCCTTTAAAAATATTATTTTAAAAATTTCTGCCATAAAATATCCTGTAACCAACGATATAGGCATAATATACCACAAATTAACAAGTATTACAGGTGAAGACATAATAATTGCTGCAACAACGAATTGAGCTATGTTAAAAATACAACTACCTGCCATACTTATTCCATATATACTTATAAATCTAATGTTAACCTTTGTTTTCAGTAAATACATTGTTATTACTGATAAAATCCCTGCAGGTAAAGAATAAAATATACTCATAACTGAACCAAATACGACTGCGTTTAATATACTTTTTACCACTACAACTATATAACAATCTGCAACTGTCATTTTGTACAATGCATATATAACAACAAGATTTGAAAGTCCTATTTTTATTCCGCTTACAGGTATAATTCCTATAATGTTTTCTATGTAACCAAGCAAAAGTGACAACGCAACTAACAGAGATATTTTAGCTGTTTTTTCAGTATGCAATCTCATAATTTTCCTCACCTATTTTAATAACAGTTTCAAGAGGCAGACATATAACAGACCTGCCTTTGCCTGATATAAACCCCTGTTTTTCACACTCTTTATCAGAGCAATCAGCGTCAATAACACAAACCTTGCCATTATTTATACAAACAGTCAGACTGCCATTTTCTGTGCTAACTTTAACATTATTATTATCATAAAGAGGGTATTTGCCATATAAATCACCTGAAACATACACTTCAACTACATTTGAGTTTTGATTTGAAAACATAAAGAATATTAAGGCTGAAATTATAGCAACAGTAAAAATAATTATGAAATCAAGCTTTTTAAATTTAGTATTAAACACCTGTTGAGCCAAAACCTCCTGCTCCTCTTTTTGTATCATCAAGTTCTTCTGTTATATTTATTTCCGCAATACATACAGGTGCAATTACAAGCTGTGCTATTCTGTCTCCGAAATTAATAGTAAAATCTTCAGAACCTAAATTAATCATTGCACACTTAAGTTCGCCTCTGTAGTCACTGTCTATTACACCAACACCATTAGCAAGTGTGATACCATTTTTACAGGCAAGACCACTTCTTGCATAAATATAAGCAACATATTCGTTTGATGGCAATGAAATGGCAATACCAGTAGGAACAAAAGCTATTTCGCCTTTTTTAATAACTATTGGTTCATCAATACAAGCCGACAAGTCCATACCTGCACTTCCGTTTGTTGCATAAAAAGGAGCTTTTACAGTTTTTCCTTTTTCAGATGGTACAAATTTAACATTAAGTTTCATAAGATTCACCTTTATTTACGCATTTCAAGCTTTGCAATTTCAATCTTTAATCTTTGAATTTCATTAGCCTGATCATCAATTTTATTTTGTAACTCTTTTGTTTCCTTTTCGTGCTTTTCGCATCTCTTACTGTATTCGTTAATCTTTGAAGCAAGAATATCATTTTCCTCTTTCTGCTTAAAATAATCGTCTGCAATATTTACAGCAGAAAGTGTTGCAATCATTGTTGTGCTTAATTTTGAATTTCTTAATTTTACTTCGTTGAAATGCTTGTCAACATAAAATCCGATTCTCTGCATTCTCTCTTCTGAATCATCATAAATAACAGAATAATCAATCCCAAGTAACCTTATAGTAGTTTTTGAACTTTTTTCCATAATCACACCTCAATATAAATGTTCAGCTGCAAAAAGAATTGCCATAACCGTTTTTGCATCTTTAATCTCATTATTTTTAACCATACTTAAAAGCTTTTCATATTCAATAGCCTCAATCTGCAAAAATTCATCAGGGTCAGGATTTGTTTTATCAAAAGTTAAATCTTTTGCGAGATATAAATAAATAAGCTCATTTGTGTATGCAGGTGTGAGATAAAACTCACCGATTTTTTCAAATTTACCTGCAACATACCCTGTTTCTTCTTTTAATTCTCTTATACCACAAATCTCAGGGCTTTCCTTTACATCAAATTTACCTGCAGGAATTTCAATAGTAACAACTCTTGGTCCTGCTCTGAACTGTTTTACAGTCAAAATCTTATTATCATCAGTAATAGCAAGAACACAAACTCCGCCGGGATGCTCAACAACCTCTCTTTTAGCTTCGTTGCCGTCAGGTAAAGTAACAGTATCTTCCCTTAGATTAATTATCCTACCTTTGAATTTATATTCTGTGCTGACAAATTCTTCAGTTAGCTTCATTGTCATCTTCTCCTGAATCTTCTATTATTCTTTTTGTTTCTTCTTCTGTTAGTGCAGTTACAGAATCAAGCTTTTTCATCATCTGTCTTGTTCTTGTACCCACAAGTTTTCCTAATTCTTCTCCTGCACCTTCAATTTTAGACTGTGCTTTTTCAAGTGCCTCGGCAAACTTAAGGAACTCTGTTTTAACTGCACCAAGAACATTCCAAACCTCGCTTGATTTCTTCTGAATAGCAAGAGTTCTGAACCCCATCTGAAGACTGTTTAAAAGTGCCGCCATATTGGTTGGTCCAACTATAACCACATTATATGTATTCTGAACATATTCAGATAAGCCTCTTTTAATAGCTTCAGAATATATACCCTCTGTAGGAAGAAACATTAAAGCAAAATCAGTAGAATAAGGCGGACAAATATATTTGGTTGAAATATCTTTTGCCGAGTTTTTAATTCTGCTTTCAAATTCTTTTCCTGCTGAGCTTATAGCAGAAGCATCAGACATATCCTGAGCATTTATTAAAGCATTATAAGCATCAAGTGGGAATTTAGCATCAACAGGAAGATAAATTTTTTCTCCGTTTCCGCCAGGCAGCTTAACAGCAAATTCAACTACTGCACTGCTTTCAGGGTTAACTTTAACATTTATATCATACTGTTCTGGTGACAAAATATCTGCTAAAATATTGCCAAGCTGAACCTCTCCTAAAATTCCTCTTGTTTTAACATTGGTAAGTGTTCTCTTTAAATCACCAACGCCAATTGCAAGACTTTGCATTTCTCCAAGACCTTTATGCACTTCTTCAAGCTTTTTGGTAACAAGTTCAAAAGATTGTGTAATACGCTGATTTAATGTTTCCTGAAGCTTAGTATCAACAATGCCACGCATTTCATCAAGCTTTTTATTATTATCGTTTTGCATAGATGTCATTTTTTGCTCAACAACATCTCTTATTTTTTCAAGCTGTTCATCGTTTCTTTTTGAAATATTTTCAAGCTTTATATCATAAAGCTTAAGCATTTCTGTAACAGTTAACTGCAGCTTGTCCTGATTTGATGAAAGTTGTCCTGACAGATGTTCTATTTTTTTATTTTGTTCATCACCAAGTTGTCTTTGTCCTGACATAAATGTATCAGAAAAAATTTTAAGTGATGAACCTAAATCGCCATCCTTTGTAAAAACCTTAATTAAGATAACAAGATTTAAAACAATAAGGAGAAAAACCAAACCAATAAGTAAATATAACATTATCTGATTTCACCATTTCCTAAAATTATATATTTGTATGTTGTCATTTCATCAAGTCCCATAGGGCCTCTTGCATGAAGCTTTTGTGTGCTTATACCGATTTCTGCTCCAAATCCAAATTCGCCGCCATCAGTAAAACGTGTAGATGCATTAACATAAACAGCAGCTGAGTCGATTTTTTCAGTAAATAATGTGGCATTTGTATAATTATCTGTAACAATTGCTTCTGAATGACCTGTACTATGCTCATTTATATGATTGATTGCTTCCTGAATATTATCCTTTACGATAACAGAAATTTTCATATCAAGGTATTCAGTATAGAAATCATCATCAGTTGCAGGTTTAACAAATTCACCGTACTTTGTAGTTTCACTGCAACCAAATATTTCAACCCCTGCCTCATTTAATTCTGTTAAAATATAAGGCAAAAATTTCTCTGCAATATTTTTGTGAATAACCAAAGACTCTGCAGCATTACACACGCCTGTTCTCTGTGTTTTTGCATTCAAAATAATATTTTTTGCTTTTTCAAAGTCTGCATACTCATCAACAAAAATGTGACAGTTTCCTGTACCTGTTTCAATAACAGGAACAGTTGCATTCTCCACAACCTGTTTAATAAGTCCGCTTCCTCCTCTTGGAATAAGCACATCAATTATGCCGTTAAGCTTCATCATATCCATTGTGCTTTCACGGTCGGTAGATTCTATAAGCATAATTACATCTTCATTAACACCAACATTATGTAAAGCCATTTTCATAGCTTTAACAATTGCCTTATTTGAGTTAATGGCATCACTGCCACCCTTAAGAACAACTGCATTACCTGTCTTTATGCAAATTGCTGATACGTCTGCAGTAACATTTGGTCTTGCCTCATAAATTACTCCAACAACACCAAGAGGAACCTTCTTCTTTAAGATTTTAAGACCGTTTGGTCTTTCAAAAGCCTCTGCTTTTCCTACAGGATCATTAAGCTTTACAATTTGTTCAACTGCTTCAGAAATTGATATAATTCTTTCCTCTGTAAGCTTAAGTCTGTCAATAAGAGACGCCTTAACACCCTTATCTTCGGCATTTTTTATATCAAGCTTATTAGCTTCAAGTATGTATTGTGCATTTTCTTTTAATGAGGTTGCAATTGCAATAAGTACTTCATTTTTCTTTGCTGTACTCATAGAAGAAAGCTCATAAGAAGCATTTTTTGCCTTTAACGCTATTTTTTTAACCATAATTCTTTCCTTTACACAAAAATTGTTCCGTCTATTTTACCAGACATTATTTCTTCAATAATTTTTGGATTTTCACCATTGGAAATAACTGTTTTTACATTGTTTTCTTTAGCAATTTCTGCCGCTAAAATTTTTGTTATCATTCCGCCTGTACCTCTGCTTGTACCTGCGCCTGAGGCAGTATTTTTAATATAATCATCAATAACATCAACTGTATGTATTATTTTTGCATCAGGGTTATTTCTTGGATCCTTATCATATAAACCGTCAATATCAGACAAAATAATAAGCATATTTGCATCAACCAGTGCCGCAACCATAGCAGATAAAGTGTCGTTATCACCAAACTCAATTTCTTCAACAGAAACTGCATCATTTTCATTTACAATCGGAATAACATCAAGATCAAGCAGTGTTTTAAAGGTGTTGTGTGCATTTTCTCTTCTCTTGCTATCTAAAACAACATCTTTAGTTAATAGTACCTGAGCAGTTTTACAACCGTATTGTGAAAATAATTTATCGTATAAAAACATAAGCTCACATTGCCCAACCGCTGCAGCTGCCTGTTTGCCCATTGTATCTTTTGGGCGTTCAGTAAGACCAAGCTTACTGACACCAACACCTATTGCACCCGAAGATACTAAAGTAACCTTAATACCTCTGTTTTTCAAATCTGCAAGTACAAAGCAAAGCTTATCTATCCTTTCAAGATTAAGTTTGCCGTTACTGTAGGTCAAGGTTGAAGTTCCAACCTTTACTACAATATTTTTTATATTATTAACATCAATATTAACGCTCATATTAGCTCCTTTCCAACGCCATTATTTCGTCGCCTATTTTCTTAAATAACGGGGCTGCTGATTCGCTGCCCGATTTACCATTTTCAACAAATACGCACAAAGCAAATTTTGGATTTTCAGCTGGAAAAAAACCTGTAAACCAACCATGCTGATAGTTTTCTCCGTCAACATACCATCCTGTTTGTGCACTTCCTGTCTTACCGCCTGATGAATATTCATCAAGTCTTGCCGTTGTACCTGTACCGCTTTCATTGGTAAGGCACATCATTTTTTGTATAATTTCAGCAGTTTTTTGAGAAATTATCTGCTCATTCTTTTCAATTTTCAGTGGTTTAATTTTCTGACCGTAGCTGTCAGTTATACAATCAACACAATTAACCGATTTAAGGTATCCGCCTGATGCTATTACTGCGCTTATTATTGCACCGTCAAGTACAGTTCCTGACAATCTCCCCTGACCTATCGATAAATTAGCAAGGTCTGCTAGATAGTAATTTTTTTCATCAGGGAGCATACCTTTTTGTTGTTCTAAATCAACCGGATTTAAGTTTTTTCTGCCAAGACCGAATTTTTTTGCCATGGCAACTATTTTATTAAATCCAACCTCTATTCCCAATTCTATAAAAGCGCAATTACATGAATTTTTAAATGCCTCATAGATATTTTGAGTGCCGTGTCCATAAGCATTATGACATTCAAACACCTTACCTGACACATTTAACTGTCCTGTGCAGTTATAAATTTTATTTAAATCAAGAAGGTTATTTTCCATAGCAGCAGCAACAACTATGATTTTAAAAATTGAACCCATATCGTATGAGAGCATACTTTTATTTTGTAAAATTCCTGATGTATCATCAAGATACATAGCAATCATATCCTGTTTAAAGGTTGGTGCAGACGCCATTGCAAGTACATCAAAACTCTTCACATCTAAGAGAACCGCTGAACAGCTGTTCATAGAATTTTCCAGAAAATTTTCCACAATTCGCTGATATGATAAGTCAAGGGTTAGCTTAACCTTTTCACTACCTTTATTACCTGCATAAGACAGTTTTCCTATCACATTTCTGAATGCATCAATTTTAACAGATGCTCCGTTTGCTTCGTTTATGAGATAATCATTGTAAACTCTTTCTAAACCATATACACCATCACCATCTGCAACATAACCAATTAATGATGCGGCAGGATAATCCTTAAGATATCTCGATGGTAAGTTGAATTTTGTTAAATAACGGATATTTTCTGTATTTACTTTTGAAATATCAACATTTGTCTCAACAAAAGTCTTGCCGCTTTCTTTAAGTCTTTTATAAATTTCTTCGGATGACTCTGATGAATAACATTCAACAAGGTCGCAATTTTTCTTGTCTGTTTCATCGTCGTTTGATGTAAAAATTGCAACATATCCTTTTTTTTCTACACCTGTTATATGCCTGTTATGTCTGTCTAAAAAGTCATTTCTTCCTGTAGAAATATTAATTTTAACTGTATTCTGCATCTCTGCTTTTTCATTTAATTCTTTATGGTTGACAATGCAAATTGAGTATATTCTCAAAACCATTATCATAACCATAAAAACTTAAAATGTTCTCAGTCCAAGCACTCTTTCACTCATTAAATCACCATTGTTAGGGTTTACTTTATGAATATTTATTATTCTTTTATTTTCTTAAAATTGAATACTAAGGCAATGGAAAAACAAGGGAACTATAAAGTTGCATTATAGCATGAGGACAGCTTTCGATTTCTTTCATTTTTCCGTTATACATCTTTTCTACTTTTAATGTATTAAACTTATCGCC
>JAZSLZ010000085.1:0-4815 GCA_045535635.1 Clostridia bacterium | reverse complement strand
AGATATATTTGTTTAACACAAATTCGATATAATTTCTTGCAGAAATTACGATATGATATAAATCCAGAAAATTCTTATCGCGAAGCGATATATCGAGCCGCAAGGCATATCGAGTTTGAAAAACATATCGAAAATCTAAAGAATTTATATCGATGGCGAGTGTCCTTTAGAACACTCGCCAAATGAGAACTATTTTTTTATTTTCCACTTATTTATTTCATCAAAAATGCCACAAGAGGTTATATTGTTTGTTGCAACATATTTATCGGAAACAAGAAGAATGTTTGATTTGTAGTAAAGGCTTATAAATGGTAATGTGTTTAAGTATACCTTATTGAGCTCTGAAGAGTATTTTTTTCTTGCTTCATCTGTTGTGGCGAAATTAAAGGAATAAAGTGCATTGTTAACAGCACCGCTTTTGAAATTAAACATATTGCCTTCTTTTAAAAGGAAACTTATATCGCTGTTTGATGGCATAGTTATTTCTCCTACAAATGCATCAAATTCACCGTTTTCTATTCTGCTTCTGTAAGAATCTGCATCAAGGTAAACGCAGGAAACATTTATTGAATTTTCTTTTAGTGTACCAACTATAAATTCAGCAGTATTTTTAACAGAAAGATTATCCTGATTTACAAGAAGTGTGAAAGCAATGTCTGAAAAATCATATTCCGCAAGAGAAAGGTACTCTGCTGCTTTTTCGGTGTTTTTTTCGTAATCATAGTTGTGAGAAAAGATACTCTCTGATTTGAAAGGAGTGGCAGTTTTAACTGCGTGTCCCACAAGTATAGACTGGCAAAGTTTGTCTTTATCAATTAAAGAAGCAATTGCTTTTTTTACATTTATATCTTTGAAAAATTCGTTTTCACAGTTAAACCCAAGGAATGTAAAATTGTCAGAAATGTACTTATATTCCTTTATTCCTGTTTTAGAGGAAAACTGTGCAAGAGTATTTATATCCGCGTTTATGATGTCAGTTTCGTTGTTTGAAAATGCATCCTTTGAGACCTCTGTGTTTGGGAAAATGCGAACAGTAACTTCTTTTAACGAGGGGAGAGTAACTGAATTTTTGTTTGCTGACAGAATAACCGCTTCGTCTGTGATTTCCTTTACCATAAAAGGTCCGCTTCCAATGTTTGATTTTTCATCTTTGACAATAGGAAAGTTTAGCAAAGATACAAAATTTGAGTTAGGTTTTGTAAGGTTAATTAAAAATTTGTTGTCTGAAAGCTTTTTGTAGGAGCTTATATAATCAAAAACCTGATAAAAACAGCTTTCAGGATTTCCTTCAAGAAGTTTAAGCGAGGTGATAACATTATCAGCAGTTACAGGGCTTCCGTCAGAAAATTTGTGATTACCAAGTGTGAAAGTAAAGCTTAAACCGTCTTTGCTTCTTGTGTAAGAGTCAAGAAGAATATTTTTAGTTGAAAGGTCAGAATTAATCTTAACTAAAGGAGAATAAATCACTGAATATGCCATAGCATTTGTGTGAAGTTTTGTTGCAAGTGGATTTATAGTACTGTCCTTATAAGCATATATTGAGATTTCGCCTTCAAAAACAGGCTCGTTTAATTTTTCGTCTTTATTTTTGCAACCAAAAACAGAAAAGGAAATGCAAAGAATAAGTAAAAAAGAAATTAATTTTTTATTCATAAATCGCCACCCTTTCAATAGAATCAGCAAGGCCTGTTTTTTCATTAGCATCAATTAAAACACCGTTGAACTGCACTTTACCTTCGCTTATTTCAAACTTTTTAGACGTGAAATTAACAAAACGTTCAACTATAATATCAGTTTTTACACCTAAAATAGAATTGATAGGACCTGTCATACCGACATCTGTTATAAAAGCAGTTCCTTTTGGCAGGATTTTTTCATCTGCCGTCTGAATGTGAGTGTGTGTTCCCACAACTGCTGCAACCTGTCCGTCCAGAAAATATCCCATAGCACCCTTTTCGCTTGAAGCTTCTGCGTGGAAATCAACGAAAATAATGTTGCATTCCTTTTTAAGTGTATCAACTGCTTTTTTTACTGCATCAAATGGAGAGTCGCAAGGGTCCATATAAACTCTGCCGATGGCATTTATAATTCCAACTCTGGTTCTGCCACAGTCATAAACAGTATATCCTTCGCCGGGAAGGGAAGAAGGCAGATTTATCGGTCTTATAACATAATGAAGCTCATCGAAAACCTCCGTCATATTTCTTTTGAAGGTGTGATTGCCCATAGTGACAATATCCACACCTGCCATATATAGGTCATTTAATGTTGAAAGTGTTGCACCGTTGCCGTGTGCAGAATTTTCTCCGTTGCCTATGCAAAGGTCAACCTTTAAATCTCTTTTGATTCTATTTAAATTGTGCGAAAGATATTCCCTGCCGGGAGCACCTATAATATCGCCTATAAAAAGTATTCTCATAAATTACGCCTTTCCGTAAAACTCTTGACAAATATTATACTACAATTTATAATAAATATCAAGATTATAAAATCTTTAAATTTGTGCTTGACAAATTACAGTTAAGGTGTTATAATAATTGAGCAATAAAGCAGAAGTTACTTCTCACCCCAGGCAAAAGGCTTAAGGGTTAATACAAAAATGTTTTGTTTAGAGGACTGCTTTGTTGTAAGTTCTCTTTTTTTTCAAATTTTTTGGAGGTGTTTAGTTATTAGCGGTAAACAGCAAGATACATTGTTAAATGAACAAATCAGAGAGAAAGAAGTCAGAGTTATTTCGGCTACCGGAGAACAGCTGGGAATTATGACCTCTGCGAAAGCACTTGAGATGGCAATTCAGGAGGATTTAGACCTTGTTATGATTTCACCACAGGCAAAACCGCCGGTGTGTAAAATTATGAACTATGGTAAATATCGTTTTGAACGTGCAAAAAAAGAAAAAGAATCAAAAGGTAAACAGACGGTAGTTAATATTAAGGAAATTCGTCTTTCACCAACAACTGATGAACATGACCTTATGACTAAGGTTAATCAGACAATCAAATTCCTTGAGAAAAAGGATAAGGTTAAAGTAACTGTAAGATTCAGAGGTAGAGAAGTTGCTTACGCAAAAGCAGGAGAAATGATGCTTGATAAGTTTGCCCAGGCAATTGCTGAACACGGTGTTATAGACAAAAAGGCTAAGCTTGAAGGAAAGAATATGTCTATGTTTGTATCACCTAAAAACTAACATAAAACTATTGGAAGGAGATTTAAAATGCCAAAGTTAAAAACACACAAAGCTGCAGCTAAAAGATTCAGCTTAACAAAGAACGGTAAGGTAAAAAGAGGTAGCGCTTTCAGAAGCCATATCTTAACAAAGAAAACAACAAAGAGAAAAAGAGGCCTTAGAAAAATGGCTTATGCAGCACCTGCAAACGCTAAGGTTATCAAAAAGTTAATTCCTTACAAATAATTCAAACGGATAAACAGGAGGTAAAGAAATATGGCACGTATTAAAGGCGCTGTTACAACAAGAAAACGTCATAAGAAAATATTAAAACTCGCAAAGGGTTACAGAGGTGCGAAAAGCAAACAGTTCAGAACAGCTAATGAAGCTGTTATGAAATCACTTTCATACGCATACATCGGCAGAAAACAGAAGAAGAGAAACTTCAGACAGCTTTGGATTACAAGAATCAATGCTGCTGCAAGAATGAACGACATTTCATATTCAAAATTTATGAACGGTCTCAAAAAAGCAGGTATTACTTTAAACAGAAAAGTATTAGCTGATATGGCAGTTTCTGATCCTGAAGCTTTCAAAGCTTTAGTTGAAACAGCTAAAAACGCGTAAGAATTAAGGAGTGGAAACACTCCTTTTTTGTTGCCTTAAAATTTCTATCTTATAATTAATAAATAATCAGTAACAATGCAGATTATTATAAAAACAACAGAACCGGTTAGCCCGATTCTGTTGTTTTTTTGATAAATAAACCAAAAAGACTAACTGTAGCAGTTAGTCCCTAATTCAATATGAATTTTTGTAAGATTACAATTATATAGCTCTTTCTACTTTGCCTGAACGTAAGCATCTTGTACAAACGTTAACCTTTTTAGGAGCACCATTAACAATTGCTTTTACCTTTCTTACATTTGGTTTCCATGTTCTGTTTGAACGGATATGTGAGTGAGAAACTTTAATACCGAATACAACACCTTTTCCGCATACATCACACTTTGCCATATATATACACCTCCTTGATAATCATTTCCATAAGCACAATCTATTGTAACAGAAAACTTTAAAAAAAGCAAGGTTTTTTTTAGATTTTTTTTAAAAGTTGCAAAAATATGTATAAATTTGGTGTAATACTAATAAAAAACTTTACAAATAACTGAGTTGTGTTGTATAATTATTTTGTATTGGAATGTTCAATGTGAAGGGAGAATACTATGAGTCAGTTCAGTGTTGAATTAAGAAAAATAGTTGAAAGATATAATTTGGAAGTTATTGCATGTAATGAAGTAATAGACAATATAAAAATAGTTTCATGTGATGTTAACCGTCCGGGACTTCCTCTTGCAGGATGTTATGATTTCTTTGATTCTACAAGAATTCAGCTTATGGGTAAGGCGGAAAGTTCTTATGTTGAAACATTAAGCGAAGCGGAAAAACAGGAAAGATTTGAAAAGCTTTTTTCGGCAGGAATACCTGTGCTTATAATAACAAGAGGCTTGCAGATTTTTCCTGAAATGCTTGATTTTGCAGAGGAATTCGGTGTTCCGCTATTAAGATGTGAGCATGGAACATCACAGTTTATGAGTATGATTATCCGATACCTAAGCGAACAGCTTGCACCATGCAAGACCCGTCAC
>JAZSLZ010000072.1:0-12402 GCA_045535635.1 Clostridia bacterium | reverse complement strand
CTGCCACCATGCCATGAGGGATGATACTGTTATAAAAAATTGAATCTCCTTCGTGAAGTACATCCACGTGATTTCCCACCTGAACCTTAAGCGAACCTTTTACGATAACGTCAAATTCCTGACCGTTATGAGTGTTTAATTTAATAGGCTGATTCTGTTCCTCTTCAAGATATGGAAATTTAACAAGGAAAGGTTCTGCAAGTTTATCTTTAAATTTTGGTGCAAGATTGTTATACTCAACACCGTGTTTCTTTAAAATTTTAAGACCTTCGCCTTTTCTTGTGATTGCGAAAGACGTAAGCGTACCGCTTGTTCCTTCTAAAATATCTACTACTTCAACTCCACAGGCTTTTGCACACTTATAAATAAATGTAAAGCTAAAGTCAGTTTCTCCCTGTTCAAGAACAATATAATCTTCAGCAGAAACTCCACAAAGCTTTGCAAGTTGTTCCTGTGTGTAACCTTTTGCCTCACGCAGATCTTTTATTCTGCCGGCAACTTCTTTCAAACTGTAATCCATCTAATTGTCTCCTTCCAATTTTTGACTAAATGATTATTACAAATCTGAATAAAACAAAAAACTCGTCTCAAAAAGAAACTTTTGAGACGAGTTATATCAACCCGCGGTACCACTCAAATTACGGAAAATATTTCCGTCACTTACCGAACTCTAACAAGTCCTTTGCTTTTACGCAGCAATACGGAAGGAGTCTACTAAGCTAAGCTTTTCGGTCCTCCAACTCAGAGGTGATAAGTCATTGGAAAGTCTCACCATTGCCTCGCACCAACCGGCAACTCTCTTCAGGCTACACAATCCGACCGTCCTCGTCATAGTCGTTTTGTGATATTCAAATTTAAATATATTATACTACTATTTTTTTATTTGTCAATAGTTTTTTGCGTAAACTTTTTCACTTTTTTTTGCACTTGACAATTGCCTCGGTTACATTCTTTAACACAAGTTCGCCATGTTGGTTATATGCATTAATTGAAACCTCAACCAAACCATTCCTCTCATTTCTCTTTTGAAGATTGGTTATCGTTGCTTTTCCCACAAGAACATCATCTGCAAATACAGGTTTTATCCACTCTATTTTAGTGGATTTCCCTGCAAGTAACTCCTCTTTGAAAAAGTCTTGTTCCAGATATTTTGCCCATACAGACATAAACGACATAACACCAGGAGCAATAAGATTACCAAACGGAGTTGACTTTGCATATTCTTCATCAGTATGCAAAGGAATATTGTCATATAAACGAGCAAAGTCCAGCATTTTTTCCTTTTCAATGATAGCAGCGTCAATATCTACTGTCATACCTGTCTCTAAATCCTCAAAATACATATTATCTCCTATATATTAAAAAGCTTAGCTGCATTGTTATAAAATATATCCTCGCGTTCTTTTTCGGTAAGCTCTATATGCATAAATCTTTCTATCTCTTCTTTTGGTTTCCACATTGGATAATCCGTGCCAAACAACACACGATTTGTTCCGTAGTTCATAATAAGCTCCTTTGCTTTTTCAGGAGTCATAGCATAGAGAGAAGATGAACAATCAACATAGAAATTTTTATACTTGCTTAGCTTTTCAGTAGCTTCCTCCCAAATAGACCAGCCACCAAAATGAGCTCCTATTACAGTTAAATCTTCATAAATGTCAAGAATAGGCATCATTCTGTTTGGATTGGATAAGTCATAACGATGGTCACCCGTATGAATAAGGATGGGAAGTTTTCCTTCGCAAAGCTCATATATCTTAAGCATACGGTAGTCATCAATCTTAAATTTTTGTATATCAGGATGAAGCTTAACCCCTTTTAATCCAAGACTTATGATTTCTTCCACATCTTTTTTTATATCCTCACTATCAGGATGAAGAGTTCCAAGTCCTGTGAATTTGCCATTACTTTCAGTAACAGTGGTTGCAATAAAGTTATTTATGCTTGAAACCTGCTTTGGAGTTGTTGCCACGGACTGAACTATACAGTGCTCAATTCCTGCAATCTCTGCCTCTTTTAACAAAGTAGCTACTGTGCCGTCAAGAGTAGAACCAAGACCTTCATAAAAATCACAGGTTGCCGCCGCTGCCTTTTCTGCAATTTTATCAGGATAAATATGGCAATGGGCATCTATTATTTTATATTTTTTCATTGGAATAATCGCCTTTCAAAAGTGCTATTTATTTCTTCAATCCAAGTTTTTCGATAGATTCTTCTCTCATTTTATACTTCAATATTTTTCCTGCCGCATTCATAGGGAACTCATTAACAAAAATAAAGTATCTTGGAACCTTATGTCTTGCAATTGAAGCGTTACCAAATTCTTTCATTTCGTTTTCGTCGGCAGTTTCGCCTTTGTTAAGGATTATCCATGCACAACATTCTTCGCCGTATCTTTCATCAGGAACACCAACTACCTGAACATCACGAACCTTTGGATTTGTTAAATAAAATTCTTCTATCTCACGAGGATAAAGGTTTTCACCGCCTCTGATAATCATATCTTTCAAACGGCCTGTGATTTTATAATATCCGTCCTCTGTTCTACAAGCAATATCTCCTGAATGAAGCCATCCATCTTTATCTATTGCCTGAGCAGTAGCTTCAGGCATTTTGTAGTAGCCTTTCATAATGTTAAAGCCACGTGCCACAAACTCACCGCTTTCACCGTCAGGAAGCTCATCGCCTGTTTCAGGGTCAATAATCTTACATTCAACACCTGGGAAAGCACTTCCAACTGTTTCAACACGATGGTCAATATCTTCATTAACCTCACCCATAGTACATCCGGGTGATGCTTCAGTCTGTCCGTAAACAGATATAATTTCTTTCATATTCATTTCATCGGCAGCACGACGCATCAAATCTGCAGGGCAATTAGCACCTGCCATTATACCTGTTCTAATATATGAAAAATCTGTCTTTGCAAAATCAGGATGATTAAACATTGCTATAAACATTGTTGGAACACCATTAAAGCAAGTAATCTTTTCATCATTTACACAGGCAAGAGATGATTTCGGTGAAAAATACGGTATAGGACAAAGTGTACCGCCATGTGTCATCATAGAGGTCATTGAAAGCACCATGCCAAAACAATGGAACATAGGAACCTGAATCATCATACGGTCTGCTGTTGATAAATCCATTCTGTCACCTATAGTTTTACCGTTATTTACAATGTTGCGATGTGTAAGCATAACACCTTTAGGGAAGCCTGTTGTTCCTGATGTGTACTGCATATTGCAAACATCATCAGGCTTAACAAGAGATGCGCGTCTTCTTACTTCTTCACGAGGAACAAGAGAAGATCGTGAAAGCATCTGCTCCCAGGTAAGACATCCGTCCATTGAAAAACCTGCAGTTACAACATTTCTCAAAAACGGAAGTTTTTTTGAATAAAGAGGCTCTCCCGGAGTAAGATTTTTAAGTTCAGGACAAAGCTCTTCAATAATTTCTTTATAGTTAATATCCTTACAGTATTCAATCATAACAAGTGTATGAGTATCTGACTGTTTTAACAGATATTCAATTTCGTGAATTTTATATGCAGTATTAACTGTAACTAAAACCGCACCGATTTTAGTAGTTGCCCAGAATGTAATAAACCATTCAGGAATATTTGTCGCCCATACTGCAACATGGTCTCCTGCTTTTACACCAATAGAAATAAGTGACGCCGCACATTCATCAACATCACGTCTGAACTGTTCGTAAGTTCTTGTATAATCAAGTGTAGGATATTTAAAAGCATACTGGTCCGGATATTTTTCTGCCATTGTATCAAGAACATCCGGGAATGTAGCATCAATTACATCATACTTTTTCCAGACAAAAGTTCCTGTTCTTGCTCTGTTATAGTACACCTTATCAAATGATTTTTTCTCACGGTTAAGCTGAGAAATATAGTTTGCAAAGTGAGTTAATACAATGTCTGCATCATTGATTTCATCGTTCCACGCCGCACAGATGTAACCGTCAAAATTAAGCGATGACAAAGCATTGATTAAGTTTTCAACAGGCAATTCGCCTTCGCCAATTAAAACAGTTTTTCCGTCCTTCATATCACCGAGGCGTACATATTTTATATAAGCACCAAGAGTTTTGATGGTAGCTTCCGCTGTTTCTCCTGCGCCGAAATATGTTCCTCTTACATTCCACGCCGCACCAATTACTGCAGATGAGAAAAAGTTTATTATTTCAAGCACATTTTCTGTTTGAGAAAGATATCCAACTGTTTCAAAAAGGATGCCAACATCAGCTTTTTCCGCTAATTTAACCGCTTCTCCAAGCTTTTCTTTTAATATATCGAATGAAGTTTTTTCCTCTACACGCACTATGATGTTTTCAACACCTGAATTTGCCGCCATAGTTACATATTTTGATATTAACTCGGAAGTTGTTTCATCGTACTCCACAGGAAATGGCATACGAAGTGCAGCAACTGCAATACCACGGTTTACAAGCTTTCTTTTTGAATCTGCTATGCGGTCACGGCGCAAAATACTGTCATAATGTTGACTGCGTTCTTTAACTGCATCATAAATTTCAAAGCCTTTAAATCCATAATCATAAGCAAAACGACACACATCGAGGAAAGAACTGCGACTTACATTTTTAGTTGAAAATACAATTTTCATCTATCATTCCTCCTCGAAAACAATTTTGTTGAGTGCGTTAATATATGCTCTTATACTTGCGGCAACAATATCAGTTGATGTACCGTTACCTGAGTAAAGCTTTCCGTTATTGCGAAGTCTTACCAACGCAGAACCAAGGGCTTCTTTACCTTCTGTTACTGACTGAACCTGAAAATCGTCAAGCTCATAATGATAACCAATGCACTGCTCAATAGCACGGAAAACTGAGTCAATAGGACCGTCCCCTGTGCTTACACCGCAAATGATTTCATCGTTACATTTTAAAGTAACCTGAGACATTGAACTTGTAAGATTACTACTGCTTGTTGTGTAACTTTCAAGATGGTATGTAGATGGTGCCTGCATTGCTGAACTTGCAATTAAAGCTTCAAGCTCTTTTGCTCCTACTGCACCCTTTTTTTCGCAAATCTGCATTAATGCCTTGTGAACATTTCCGCAGTCTGAATCTGTAAGGTCATAGCCTAAAATCTGTGCCGCCTGTGCAACCTGTGCAATGGTGCTGTCGGCTTCAAGTAATATTTTTTTCTTATCGCTTATAACCTTTCCTGATTCATACGCTTCGTGGCTTATAGATGTAAGCATTTCACCAACACTTGCATGAATTGTTGTACTGTTAATATTTATTTCTGCGCCAATTCGTGCAGAACAAGCACGGATTGCATCTGAAATTTCACCTGTAAGTAATGCATTTTTTCCGCTCATTGCACATTTAAGACCGTCTGCACCTGCTTTAATTGCTGCAATAGCAGAAGCTACCGCCATATTGATACCATCTGACACCTGAACATAAACAGGTACGCTTACCGCTTCCTTAACTTTAGCAACCAAATCTTCTATTTCTTCAGGAAGAGATGTTCCTGCACAGTCGCAGATTGTAATGATGTTCGCTCCATGTGCTTCTGCTTCTTTTACTGCAGAAATAAGGAACTCTGTTTCTGTTCTTGTTGCATCAAGAGCAGAGAATTCAACATCTTTGCAAAGCTCTTTTGCAAGTTTTGTTAATTCACCGATTTTAGCAATCATTTTATCTGATTTAATATGATAAGTATATTCCATCTGTACAGTTGATGTTGGAAGTTCAATCTGAAGACGAGGTTTTTTAGCATCTTTAATACATTCCCATGCATTTTGAATATCTTCAGCAGTAAAACCTACAGGAATAGCCACAACTGCATTTTGCACATTCTGTGAAATAGTTTTATATATTATAGTATCTTCACGAAGATTTTTAATAGGTGCAAGTTCAACAACATCGCTTCCTAAAGAATCTGCACAACCTGCAATAGCCGTTTTTTCTCGGAAAAGCAGTGCAATTTCACGCTCCTTAGAAAGTTTTTTAAGTGTAATGTCTGCAATATTGATTTTTTTCATTACATAATCCCCTTCCTGATCACCAAGACCTTATATCAACAAAAAAACGCTTCCGCCTCTTTGCTTGTTTAAAGAGACGAAAACGTTAAAAGCTAAGTTTCCGCGGTACCACTCTTCTTCACCCCTAAAGGATGCACTTTAGATGCAAACACATCTCAACTCTGTTACGGGAGTTCCCGTCTGCCACTACTGAAAGGTTCACGGCAGCCGCTCCACGGTGAGTTCAACAAACTCTCCCAATGTCTCGCACCTAACGACATCTCTCTCAAGGGAAAAGTAATGTTTACTATTCCGCATCTTTGCGTTTGAAATTAGAAGTAATTATAGCACATCAGGTTTTGTTTGTCAACACTTTTTTGTATTTAAAAACAACAGACGAGGCTCATTCCTCGTCTGTTGTTTCCATTTTGGTTACTGATACCTCATAGGCGGTTTTTGTTATAAATTCTTCCTCATTAATTTTCTTTTTGTATTCTCTGCTTTGAATTCTGCCCCATATTTTAACATTTGTACCAACCGGTAAGCTTTCTGTAAATTTTGCGTTTCTTCCCCATGTAATACATGGAATATAATCTGATTTACCGTATCTTCTGTTAACCGCAAGTAAAACATCGCAGATTTCTCTGCCGAAAGGAGTTACTCTGTAAACAGGCTCTTTACAGATATAACCGTTTAAGTACACCGTATTCGGAAGATACTCTTCCTCCTCTTCTTCTGCAAACCTTTTAACAAATACTGTTAAAACAAGCTTGTTTCCCTCTCCTGAATAATTGTTATATGATCTGAACTGACCGTAAATTTTTATTTTTGAACCGATGCTTAAATCACAGCCCTCCATAAGCCTTTCGGACATAGTTATTATAATATTGTCTGCGTTTTCACTCAACCTTAAAACTTCAAGATTAAACTTATAAAACTTTTCTCCATATATTTCATGACTGATTTCTGCCTCGGAATTTACATATCCTTCCAGCACAACCTCGTTGTTAACTAAGTTTTCCATAAATATCCTCCCGTTTTTTATTATAATTATATTTATGCAAAACTTTTCCATATTATACTGCTTTTGAATATATTTACAAATTATCGGCAAAATAATTCTGAAAGGGTGATAATATGCAATCTAACGAAGAAAAAGGAATAAGCAAAGTGAAAAAAGATATATACTGCCTTAATATTATTGGTGAGATAGAAGGGCATACAACACTTCCAAACACCACCAAAACCACCAAATATGAGCACATCATCCCAAAACTTATTGAGCTTGAGGAAGATGATGATATTAAAGGACTTCTTATTATTTTAAATACAGTTGGCGGTGATGTTGAAGCAGGACTTGCGATATCAGAGCTTATTGCAGGTATAAGTAAACCCACAGTTTCCCTTGTAATTGGTGGCGGACATTCTATAGGTGTTCCTCTTGCGGTTTCTGCAAATTATTCTTTTATTGCACCGTCTGCCACTATGACTTTGCACCCTGTACGCACTTCCGGAACCATTATAAATTCAAAGCAAAGCTTCGACTATCTTAATAAATTACAGGAAAGCATTACTGATTTTGTTGTAAGCCATTCCAAAATTACAAAAGAAAAATTCAATGCTCTTTTGTTTGAAACCTCTGATATGGCAAATGATGTGGGAACAATTCTGTTTGGCAAAGAAACTGTAAAGTGCGGCCTTATAGATGACATTGGTACAATAGACAGTGCCATAAAAAAACTTTATTCTCTTATAAAAAGCTAGATTTTTTTAAAAAACTGTGTTATAATTTTTATATCTATGAAAAAACACAGGGAGATTTGTTTTAAAATGGCAAAGAAAAAAACTAAAAAGACAAAAAAAACCAAAGAACCTAAAATCACAAACACCAGATTGCCTGAAATTCTTGCAATCGTTTTTGTGGCTATTTCTCTATACTATATTGTTTCAATGTTCTCTGCATCTGCAGGTGCAATAGGAGGTTGGCTAAAGACTGTTTCTTTAGGTCTTTTTTCAGCTTCCGGCTACATAATTCCATTTATGTTACTTGCAATCGGAACAAATTTAATTGTTGAAAAAAGAATTTTCAAATTAAGAAAGTACTATATAACCATCTCTGTACTGCTTCTTGTTTTTTCTGCATTCATTCAGCTTTTTTCGGACTTTACAACACCTGAAACCTTTGTAGCAACTTTAAAGCTCTTATATTCAGACGGTGTTAATTTACTTGGTGGCGGAGTATTTGGCGGTCTTTTAACATTAGGACTTTCAAAGCTTTTAGGCTCTGTAGGAACAGGAATATTATATGGTGCTATATGTTTAATCTGTGCAGTTATTCTCTTTAACATTTCACTTATCCAGCTTTCTGTTTCTGTTAAAAACGCAATAATTAAGAAGTTTGCTGAAATCAAAGCAGCAAAGATAGAGGCAGAAAAAGAACTTGAAGAAGCTCCTGTTGTTTCACCGTCTCCAAAAAAGAAGGACACTTCTGAAAAACCGTCTGTTGATGATTTTGAATTCGACGGTTCAGGAATTCAGTTCAGCGGAAACATTCAGCACGATGTCCACGATGAGCTTATTATTGAAGATATGGACGATGACGATATTATAATTGGTCCTGATATGGTTGTTGAGGAAGTTACTCCAAGCACATCTATGGATGCTATTATAGAAAATGATCAGGTGGCTCTTACAGTAGAAAATGAAGACGATGAAGAAGATGCATTCGCACCTGAATACACAGAATTTTTAATTGAAAACTATGATTTCCCAACACTTGACCTTCTCAAAGAGCCCGAAAAGAATGTTAAAGGTGTTACAGAACAGGAGCTTATGGACAATGCAAGAAAGCTTGTTGAAACATTAAAAAGCTTCGGTGTTCAGACCAAAGTTCTTCAGGTTTGCAAAGGTCCTGCAATCACAAGATACGAGCTTCAGCCTATGGCAGGTGTTAAAGTAAGCAAAATCGTTGGTCTTTCTGACGATATAGCCTTAAATCTTGCAGCTCCTGCAGTAAGAATTGAAGCACCTATTCCCGGCAAAGCTGCTATCGGTATTGAAATCCCTAACAAAGCCGTTGATATGGTTTCAATGAAAGAGGTTCTTGACACTGATGAATTCAAAAACCATCCATCAAACCTTGCAGTTGCTCTTGGTAAAGACATAAGCGGTCAACCAATTATAGCAGACCTTGCAAAAATGCCTCATCTTTTAATTGCAGGTGCTACAGGTTCAGGTAAATCTGTTTGTATCAACTCAATTATTACAAGCATTATGTACAAAGCACATCCAAACGATGTTAAGCTTATTCTTATCGACCCTAAAGTGGTTGAATTAAGCGTTTATAACGGAATTCCTCACCTTGACACTCCTGTTGTAACAAAAGCTAAAAAAGCATCAGGTGCACTTTCCTGGGCAGTTACGGAAATGATGAAGAGATACGATATGTTCTCCGAAGCAAAGGTTCGTGATATTAAAGGCTATAACGAATACATAAAAGATAAAGGCTATCCGCAGATGCCTCAGATTGTTATAATTATAGACGAACTTGCAGACCTTATGATGGTTGCACCGAACGAGGTTGAAGACTCAATCTGCCGTCTTGCCCAGCTTGCAAGAGCTGCAGGTATGCATCTTATCATTGCAACACAAAGACCGTCTGTTAATGTTATTACAGGTATCATAAAAGCAAACATTCCTTCAAGAATTGCATTTGCCGTTACATCTGCAATTGACTCAAGAACAATTCTTGATATGGGCGGTGCTGAAAAGCTTCTTGGCCGTGGTGATATGCTTTATCACCCATACGGAAGCAATAAGCCTCAAAGAGTCCAGGGTGCTTTCATTTCAGACGGTGAAGTTGAAACACTTGTTAACTTTGTTAAAAATGGCTCAGAGGCAGTTTATAATGCAAACATTGCTGAACACATTGAAAAAGAAGCAATGAACGACAAGCAAAAGGAAGAATTAAACGACAACGGTGACAACGACGAGCTTCTTCCAAAAGCAATAGACATTATAATGGAGCTTGGTCAGGCATCAACCTCTACTATTCAGAGAAAATTAAGTGTTGGCTATGCAAGAGCAGGAAGAATTATGGACCAGATGGAAGCAAGAGGAATCGTTGGCCCTCCAAACGGCAGTAAGCCAAGAGAAATAAAAATTACAAAAGAACAGTATTTAGAGCTTAAAAACGCAGGTATGTTTGAACAACCTATTCAATACTAATTATATAGTTAATAAAAAAGCAGAAACGATGTTTCGTTTCTGCTCAGGGTGTCGATAAACCTATCGACACCCTGTCAGAGGTAGAAAAAGGAAGTTATATTTTGATAGCCGAAATCCGCCGTGTATGTGTATACACAAGAGGTTTCGGCTATTAAAAAGTAAGCAATCCCGATTGTTTATTGAAAACAATCGGGATTAATAATACAAAATTTTATCCATTTGAAAGGTTTGACGAAAATTGCCTAACCATACTATTTATATTGATTCGCTTACGGTAGAACGACTTTTTCGACAGTCTGAGCAGAAACGATGTTTCGTTTCTGCTTTTTTATTTACAGTTGCATCCTTTACCGCTATGAGGGCAAGTTTTTGCCGATGGGCAACCGATGCATTTTATGCCCTTCTTTTTCTGCCTGATTATATATGTTATTGCAAGAGAGAGTATCAAAGCTATAACTAAAATTGCTATTATGTTTTTCATTTGCTCTGCTCCTTAAGCTTTCTTTCTGTGTTAAATATAAGACCATATATAATTGCAAAAATTGCAATAACCGCAATAAGTCCGCCAATAAATCCGCTACCTACATTTCCAGTTGTTATAAGCGTTCCAATCTGATATACGACAAAAGCTATAGTATAACCTGTTGCAATCTGAAGACCGATTCCGCCAAACATCCATTTCTTGTCCTTTATTTCTGCGTTCATAGCACCAATTGCAGCAAAGCAAGGAGGTGTGAAAAGATTGAACATAAGACACGCAAGTGCCGCAGCTTTTGTAAGTCCTAATGCAAGAGCAACTTCGTCGTTTGCACCTGCAACAAGAGTTAACTCTTCTGTATTAATAAAGTTTGAAATGCCGTAAACAGATGCTATTGTTCCCACAACATTTTCTTTAGCAATAAAGCCTGTAATTGAAGCTGCCGCCAACTGCCATACACCAAAGCCAAGTGGAATAAGAAGCACAGCTACAGGAGATGCTATGGATGCTAAAATAGAATTAGAAGGATCTTCTACAGGTCGAAAATTCCATCCAAAGCCCTGCATTATTGTAACTGCTGCATTACAAACAAGAATAATTGTTCCTGCTTTTACTATGTACGCCCAACCTCTTGAGCACATTGACTTAAATGCTCTCCATACACTTGGGATTTTATATTCAGGAAGCTCCATAATAAAGAAAGATTTTCTGTTTTTATGACCTGCAATTTTATTAACAAGAAGTGCACCAAGGAAAATAATCAAAATTCCCACAAAATACATAATTGTACCTACCCATGCAGCATCTCCAAAGAAAACACCTGCGAAAAGGGCAATAACGGGAAGTTTTGCACCACAAGGCATAAATGGTGTCAGCATTGCCGTTGCTCTTCTTTCTCTTTCATTTCTTATTGTTCTACATGCCATAATACCAGGAATTGCACAACCTGTACCAATAACAAAAGGTATTACTGATTTACCTGAAAGTCCTACCTTCTTGAATATAAAGTCAAGAACAACTGAAACTCTTGCCATATATCCGCAATCTTCTAAAAGTGCAATAAGGAAATACATCACCATAACAAGCGGTAAAAATCCTACAACCGCACTTACACCGCCAACGACACCATCAACAACGATTGTCTGAAGTATTGGTGCAGTTCCTTCCATCCAACATGCAACAATTTCACCAAAGCTATCAATAATCGGACAAAGAATACTTTCAGCAAGGAAAGGTCCAACCCATGCCTGTGAAATCTGGAACACCAAAAACATTACTACTGCAAATATTGGAATTCCGAGCCATTTATTTGCGAGTATAACATCAATCTTGTCCTGCTTATTTTTAACATTAGTTTTAATCTTTCTTGTTTCAACTTCTGCAACAATTTTATTTACAAATTCAAATCTCTTTCTGTCAGCTTCTTCAACCTGCTTTTTATCAGACATATCAGCAACGCTTTGTGAATAAGGTGCTTTCTGTCCCTTTCCATTTTGTGCTATTGCCTCTTTAATAACCTCTTTTAAGCCTTCATCCTTTGATGTTGTTGAAACAGTTTCAACAACAGGGCAACCAAGAAGCTTAGAAAGAAGCTTAACATCTATTGTTGTTTTTTTCTTTTCGTTAATATCACTCTTATTAAGTGCAACTACAACAGGAATATCAAGCTCTAAAAGCTGAGTTGTG
>JAZSLZ010000104.1:0-11250 GCA_045535635.1 Clostridia bacterium | reverse complement strand
AATATAATTACTATATAATATGCGGTGATAATTGTATGAAAAAATATCTCTCTTTAATACTTATTTTTATAATAATATTCTCTTTTTCAACTCCTGCTTCGGCAAATATAGACAAGGTTGCAGCCTCAAGTTACTACCTTGTTGCTCCCGATACAGGCAGTGTTCTTGCGGAGAAGAACTGTTCAGGAAATCTTAATCCGGGAGACTTTTCAAAAATTATGACGGCAATCCTTGCCATTGAAAAGCTTGAAAAAGAAAACTCACTGCCTTTTTCTTCAGAAGCCCTTGTTTTTAAAAACAATTTCGGTAACATTATGAATGTAAAGGAAGGACACTCTCTTACGGTTTATGAACACCTTCAGAATATGCTTCTTCTTTTCTCCGATGCAAGTGCAAACCAACTTGCACTGTCCGTAAGCGGAAACAAGGAAAAGTTTGTTAAAGAAATGAACAAAAAGGCTCAAGAGCTTAATATGAAGGCTACTGAATTTACTTCTCCTTCAGGTTTTGATGCCGAAAGCGGAAAAACAACTGTTTTCGACCTTGTTAAACTTGCACAGTATGCCATGGAGCTTCCATTATTTTCAGAAATTTGTGCAACGGATGTTTTTTATATTAACATAAGCGGTCAGGAGAAAAAGTTCTCAAGCAGAAATCATCTTATAAGCAAATACACCTATTCTGATTACACCTATAAAGCCGCTATGGGAATTATGCCCTCATATTTTACAGACAATGCAAATTTTATTGCCTTTGCAGAAAAAAATTCTTCAAAGCTTATAGCGGTTGTAGTTAACAGTCCAAGCGACTCAAACTTAACAGTTTACAGAGATGTTATAAACCTTTTAAACTACGGATACAATAATTTTTATTACAGTATAATTTGCAGAGAAGGGGAAATAATTGACCAGTTGCCCGTTATCGGCGGAAACACCGATTTTGTAACACTGCAGTGCGATGCTTCTGTCCGTGCACCTTTGCCAAATGACTATGATCCTGAGCTTATGGAAATAACTGTCCGAAAAACACAGGAAAAGGTTAAAGCACCTGTGAAAAAAGGCGCAATTTTAGGATATGCTGATTATAAGTACGGCGAAAACCACATTGCCACTATCCCACTTGTGGCAGATAAAGATATAAGATTCAGCATTTTCTCATTTATAAATGATACGCTTTTTGCTTCAGTAAACGCCACATTCTTATTCATACTTATACTTATTATTTTCAGCTGGTGCATCCTTTCAGCAAAATCAAAAGCACAAAAAGCAAAACGCGCTAAAAAAAGAAAAGCAATTATTGAAAAAATAGACAGAGAAAGGAAATAAATAAATGATTTTAAAACAGACAGAAGAAAATTTAAAAGAGCTTGACGCTTTTATCCAGTCTTCACCTAAAAGCAACTTTGCTCAATCAAAAATGTGGGCAAATTTAAAAGACAACTGGAAGAACGAAATCGTAATAAGCCGTGACAGTGATGGGAAAATCAACGGTGCGATGAGTATTCTCATAAGAAAAGTTCCTTTCTTTAAAAATACACTTATGTACGCACCAAGAGGCCCTGTTTGTGACATTCACAACAAAGGCATTTTATACGAGCTTTTTGATTCAACAAAAGAACTTGCAAAAAAATATAATGCCTATGTTTTAAAAATTGACCCTGATATTAAAATTGATGACGAGGAATTTAAATCAATTGTAAAGCAGTATGGATTTAAAATCCAGAAGCCAACAAAAAACTTTGAGGGTATCCAGCCAAGATTTGTTTTCAGACTTGATGTTGAAAACAAAACAGAGGACGAAGTTTTTGCAGCTTTTCATAACAAAACAAGATATAACGTTCGTGTTGCTCTTAAAAATAATGTTACAGTTACCATTGGTGGCCGTGATGACCTTAAAAGATTTCATGAAATTATGGTTGAAACAGGTGCAAGAGACGAGTTTGTTATAAGAAATCTTGCATATTTTGAAAAAATGTATGATATGATGGCACCAACCGATAATTTAAGACTTTACCTTGCCCACTACGAAGGAAACATTGTTGCAGGTACAATTGCAATCAAATACGGTGACAAGGTGTGGTATCTCTACGGTGCAAGTTCAAACTCATCAAGAAATGTTATGCCAAACTATCTTCTCCAGTGGGAAATGATTAAATGGGCAATAGAAGAAAAATGCAGAGTTTATGACTTCAGAGGAGTATCAGGTGATTTAAGTGAAGATAATCCTCTTTACGGCCTTTACAGATTTAAAAAAGGCTTCAGTGGTGAATTTACAGAATTCATCGGCGATATTGACCTCGTGTATTCACCTGTTATGAAATTTGCCATCGACAAAGGCGAAAGACTTTACAGAAACTTAAGAAGAAAGGTTATGCTCCGCAAGAAATGAATAAGTTAATTATTGAAAAAGAGCTATTAAAGCATAATGTCCAGGTTATAAAAAATCACGCAGGTACAACACCTGTTATGGGTATTGTTAAGTGCAACGGCTACGGTCTTGGACTTATTGAATATTCAAAACTTCTTCTAAAATACGGTGTTGACCTTTTGGGGGTTTCCTGCTACGAAGAAGCAATCGCTTTAAGAGACAGTGGCATAAACTGTGAAATTGTTCTTCTTACCCCTTATTGTGAGGAAGAAATTTTAAAAGCACTTATTGAAAGAAATATTATTTTAACAGTAGGCTCAACCACCTCTGCAAAAGCTGTCGAAAATGCAGGTGTGCTTTGCGGGGTAACACCAAGAGCGAATATAGAAATAGACACAGGTATGGGAAGATGTGGATTTTCTGCAGAAAATCCTGATGAAATTCTTTCAGTTAAGGATTGCCTGATTGACTATTGCGGAACTTTTTCCCATTTTTCTTTCAGCTTTGCAGACAAAGATATTTATGTTTCAAAGCAGCTTAAAAAATTTGAACAGGTTGTTTTATACTTAAATAAAAACGGCTTTAAAACAGGCGTTCTTCACATAGCAAACTCTTCTGCTTTTATGAAATATAAAGAAACCCATCTTGATATGGTAAGAGTTGGTTCTGCATTTTTAGGAAGGGCTGAAGGTGCAGAAAGCTTCGGACTTAAAAAAATTGGTTATCTTGAAACAAAAGTAGTTGAAACAAACAACCTTAAAAAAGGTTCAAATGTTGGCTATGCAAACACATATAAAGTAAAGAAAGACACCAAAACAGCTATAATTCCAATAGGCTATGCTGACGGTTTTTTAACCGAAAAGAAAAGAGACACTTTCCGTTTTTTTGACACTTTAAGGTATATAAAAGAAGCATTATTACCCGGGAAATATTTTGTTAAAATAAACGGCCAGTCTGCGAAAATAATAGGCAGAGTGGGAATGTTTAACATTATCTGTGATGTTACAGATATGAATGTATCTGCAGGAGATTTTGTAACTGCAAATGTTAATCCGATACTTCTTGACAATTCAATAGAAAGAGAGTATAAATGAAAAAGAGCCTAAAGGCTCTTTTTCATTTTAGGTATTATTAATCTTGTTCCCTTTGAGGCTATATCATCAGTTAGATTATTCATTTCTTTTATAGCCTCAACTGAAGAACCGTATTTTTTGGCAATATTCCAAAGTTCTTCTCCCTTATCTGCAAAATAAACCGTTAAAGACGGCTTCTTTTCAGTTTCCTCCGCAAGAGAAATATCAACTACAGGACTGACTATTCTTTCATCATAGACTATTCCCTCTGCATTTATGTTTAAATTAATCTCAACACTATTCTCATTTATAACATTGTAGGATACCTCCGCAGCACTTAACTCTATATCACATATACAGTCAGGGTTTACATTTGCACATTTTATTTTCTCATTAATTTTTACTTCTTTATGTAGGTTATTAACAGGCATTTCTTTATTATCTGAAATGTAAAGTACATAAATTTCTGCAGTTGCACTTATTGTAACACCTGTTGAATCCACCACAACTTCATCTGTGAAAACATCACACTCTGCACTGTATATATTTTTAATTTGCGGTGCTTCTCCCTCTGCATAAACAACCTCTTTCAATGCAATTTGTTTTTCCATAGTATCAACAACCGAGCTGATTTTAATTTTCTCTTTAACCATTTCTGCTTTTTTATCTGTGCAGTAACCGTCGCTGATTATATTGAGTTTTTCCTCCCTTATGCCTCTTATCTTTGCATTTATATCTGTTTTAAGATTTATTGCATTAATGTTTCCTGCATCATCTCCCTTTATGTCATAATCCACAGTCATTGGTGAAAGAGTGATGACACATTTCATATTTTCTTCAATTCCTTCCGCTTCCACAACCTCTGTAAAAGGAATCTGACTGTTAAAAACATTAAGCTCCTCTTCCCCTGAAACCGCATAAACCACAGCTGCGTTAAGAGTACCCTTTAAAACTACTTTATTGTTTATATTTTTTGCAGAAAAGCTGTCCGTTTTAACACTTACTTTTATTACATCCTCTGCCAGTGGCTCTGATACAGGGATTGCAATAATATCAGAAACAGAAAATTTTCTGTTTACCGTTTTATCGTAGCTTATATAATTAATTTCGCTGCATTTCAACTCAAGCTGTTGCTCTTCCACCTGACATACAACATCTTTCTCACACAGTGAGTAAACCTTAATTTTTGTCAGTACCTCTGCTTTAACATTAACCTTTCTTCCATTTATAACGCGAAAGCTAACACTTTCCGTCTCACATGACGCAACAGAAAGCATATTTTCATCTGCTCCGCTCACCTCTTTAACATCTGTAAAATCACAGGTGTGTTTCATACTTTTTATGCATCCGTTTCCTTTTTCAGGCAAATACAGTATGCAAAAATCAACCTTCCCAAAAACTGTAACTCTGCCGTTTTTAACTTCACTTGATACTATATAGGAATTTCCGTCAACCTGAAGTATTTTGCCAATATCAGGCTTGTTCTGTGGTACAACCACATCATTTTCAACCAAAGTTCTTAATGTTCCTGAAAAATACTTGTTTTCTGTTTTAAGTGTATTTCTTATTAGCTCCATATCTTAATCTCCTTATTCTTTTTATTAAATAATATGAATGATAAAACAAAATATGCAGATAATAGAAATATGAAAAATTTATTGAAATTATTATTTACCGACACAGAAAAAAATACTTTTATTCTTCAAGATCAGCTACCGGGTGAAGTTGTTTACCCTGATGTGCCTGAATACGTATTTCCCTCTTATTCTCATAATTTAGAAACTGTTACTGCGGTTTTTAACGCAGACTTAAGCAGTGATATAAAAATAAGAGAATTTACTTGCGGTGGCAAAAAAGCGTTTATTGTTTTTATAGAAAGTATGATTGATTCAAACAGAATAAACACTCATATTTTAGCACCAATGATGCTTCTTCCCACAGACGCAACAAAGGAGGATATAACAAGCTCACTTGTGGTTGTAAATCAGCTTACGGTTACAAACAAATTTGAAGATGCTTTTTACAGTCTTTCACTTGGGGATTGTTTAATTTTTGTTGACGGAATTGAAAGTGCCTTTGTCTGCGACGTTAAAAGCTGGGAAAGACGAAGCGTTGGTCCTCCTGTTTCAGAAGCGGTTATTTACGGTCCTCACGAGGGCTTTACCGAAAACTTTAAAACCAATGCCGCATTAATAAGAAAAAATGTTCATTCACCTGATCTAGTATGCGAAATGCTTAAGGCAGGAAAAGTGAGCAAAACACCTCTTTCAGTTCTTTATATGAAAAATATCGCCAACGAAAGCCTTGTTAAAGAGGTTAAAAGACGAATTGAAAAGCTTGATTGTGACTACATTTTTCAGCTTGGACAGCTTGAACAGTTTCTTGAAGATACAACCTTTACTTTAACTCCTCAATTTCTTACTACCGAGCGGCCTGACAGAGCATGTGAATGTCTTATCGAGGGAAAGGTTGTTATTCTTATGCACGGAAGTCCTTTTGCTCTTATATGCCCTGTAACCTTAACTGAATTTTTTACAACCGTTGAAGACAAATATATCCGTTTCCCTTTTTCAAACTTCATAAAAGCAACACGCCTTATTGCCATTTTGTTTTCATTTCTTTTACCTGGGCTTTATATAGCACTTGTAACCTTTCATATAGAAATGATACCGTCAAGTCTGTTGTTTGCCATAGAAGCATCAAGGGAGGCAGTTCCATTTCCGTCTGTTGTAGAGCTTATTATTATGGAGCTTTCCTTTGATATTATAAGAGAAGCCAGTCTGCGTGTTCCCTCTTCTATTGGCTCAACCCTTGGTATTATAGGCGGTCTCATTATCGGTCAGGCGGCGGTTGAAGCAAGTTTAGTTAGTCCTATCACCATTATAATTGTAGCAATTACAGGTATAGGCTCTTTTGCAACTCCTAACTTTGAGCTTAATATGAGTTTCCGCCTTTTAAGATACTTTTATATTTTATCAGGTGCAGTTTTAGGTTTTGGCGGAATCGCTCTTTGTATGTTTATTCATATATGTATTTTATCAAAATCAAAATCTATGGGAGCTTATATATTTAACGGTTTTTCTTCTGGTTCTCTGAGAAATCTTTTCGATTTTCCTGTATGGAAAAACGAAGAAAGACACACCACTGCCAACCCAAAGCAAACAGGTCTTCAAGCTAAAATAAGCAGAAAGTGGGTAAAAAAATGAGTAAACTTTCTTCAAAAGAAGCAGTCGCAGTAATAACAAATTTAATATGTGCAAAAGCCTTTTTAATGGTTCCCATATATTTCAAAAGGCTAACAGAAAGCGGAAGTCTTATTGCAGTTTTATATGTGTTTTTACTTGCTTTTGCTTTTCTTGCTTTTTACTTTCTAACAAACAAACTTAAGTTCAAAAGCAAATTTCTTTACCCCGTCATAGCTTTGATTATGCTGATTGTATGCAGTATAAATCTTTTTGAATATTCTATGACAGTTTCTTCGTTGTTTTTCAAAGGTACGCCTCTTTCTTTAATATTTATTTTGTTTTTTGTGGCTATGATTTTTGGAGCTTATGCACAGATAGGAAAGCTTAATCTGTTTTTCGCACCAATTATTTATACACTTGCTTTTGTGATGCTTATTTTCACATTTTCAAGAGGTAACTATTACTACCTCTTCCCTGTTTTCGGCAAAGGGGTAAATGCCGTGTTTAAAGATTGCTTTTTTATGCTTTCATCACTTTTCGAGCTTGTAGTTTTATTTTTTATCCCTGACTTGCTGAAAAACAAAAACGACTTTAAAAAAGTTTCGGTATTTTCTTTAGTTTATTCGCTGATAATTTTTCTGGTTATAACTGCCGCCTGTCTTGTTACAGTTCATACAGATTTACCTGAAAACTGCTTTTCCCCGCTTTTCTTAATATTAAGGCAGATTAAATTAGGCTCATATTTTCAACATCCTGATATAGCCTTTTTGATAGTTTACTTTATTTCGGCATTTTTATATCTTTCAACAATGTTATTTTTTGCTTCACACATTTTTTCTCTTTCAGGTCGAAATCTGTCGAAAAAAATGTTTTATATTCCTTTCGGAATTATTGTTTTGGTGTTGTCCTTTAAAGGTGTTATGTTTATGGAATTAACCGACATCCTGAATAAGTTTTTATGGATATTCCCTTTCGTTATTACTTTTTTCATAAGGAGGACTTAATTTGAAAAAATTTGTTTTTTTATCTTTAATTTTATCTGTGTTTCTTCTCTCTTCCTGCATAAACAACACAGAAGCAGATAATAAAGCTTATGTTGTTGCCATAGGTCTTGATGAAAACGAACAGGGTAGCTTCGACTACACTTTTCAATATGCTCTGCCTCTTAACATAAGTAAGTCTGAGGATGAGCCTTTAACCTGTAAAACTATAAGCTCTACAAACATATATAGTGCCTGTGATATGTTTAACGCCGATATTTCCAAGGAAATAAATCTATCACACTTAAAGCTTATAGTTTTTAACGAAAGTATTGCCTTCAACGGTCTTGAAAGCTTTAAGCCAATGCTTTTAAGCAATACTGAAATACTTCCCTCTGCATGTATTACAATTTCAAAAGCCTCCGCAAAGGAGTATCTTGAAAATGTCTCATCACCACTTGAATTAAATCCTGCAAAATACTACAATTTTGCGTTTGACGAAAAAAATTCGCCTTTTTCAGAAGCCTTTTATATAAAAAACTTCTTTGAAAAAAGCGACTATGTTATCCCCTTCACAGATGAAGGGGCAGTTGTTTTTAAAGACCATAAGGCTATTTCAACCCTTGAAGAAAATGACCTTCCATACTATAAGCTTCTTGCAGGAACAATGAATAAATTCACCATTGATTACACAGGCAAAAACTTTTCCTGTGTAATCACCCAAAGGAAAAAACCATTTATTAAGGTTGACAAGGACAATCTTAATGTTTTCATCACCCTGTATTTAAAACAAGAGCTTTTTGGTACTCCTCCAAAAAATGCAACTGCTCTGGTAAAAAACAAAATAAAACAAAAATGCCTCAATATAATTAAAAAATCCCAAAGTAAAAATGCAGATATTTTAAACATAAAATCCGCTTTTCGTCCGCACTTTTTGACAATTGACCAATACGAAGCCTTTGATTTTCAAGAAAAATACCCCCAAATTTATTTTGATATAAAAGTTAGGAGTTAGAAGTTAGGAATTAGGAGTTTTTGCTGATTAAAGCGTGGTGTACCCCACCAACACAGAACTTCAAAATCGGAGGTATATTTTGATAAAGCCAACCCATATACACAATTCCCCTTAAATTCAGGGCAGATTTTGATAATGGCTCCCCGTAGTGTATGTGTTATACATAAGTGGGAGCCATTATTAAAAAATAAAGACTCAAGCTTAGGCTTGAGTCTTTATGGTATGCCCCAATTTCAGGGGAATTAATCGTTAGAATAAGGCAATAAAGCAATATGTCTTGCTCTCTTGATAGCCTCTGTAAGCTGTCTCTGGTGCTTTGCGCAAGTACCTGTGATTCTTCTTGGAAGGATCTTTGATCTTTCTGATACGAATCTCTTAAGCTTAGCTGTATCTTTATAGTCGATATGTTCAACTTTATCAAGACAGAACTGACAAACCTTTTTCTTAGGTCTTCTCATTCTCATCTTGTCTTTGAAATTTTCTTTCATTTCTGACATTTTCGTTACACCTCCTGTTTAATTGCATAAAAGTTAATTTTATGCTGGTTAAAATGGTAAATCATCTTCGTCAGGCACAACCTGGAAACCGTCTGAAACGGGTGGCTGTGTCTGCTGCGGAGCCTGTGCTGCCGCAGTTGTGTAGGTAGCAGGTTGTGCACCGCTATCCTTTTTGCTTTCGGTGAATGAAACCTCGTCTGCAACAACTTCTGTTACATAAACGCGTTTTCCATCCTTATCGTCGTAGTTTCTTGTCTGAATTCTACCAACTACTGCAATCATTTGTCCCTTAACAAAATATTTTGAAACAAACTCTGCAGTTGATCTCCATGCAACTATGTTGATGAAGTCTGCCTGTCTTTCTTCACCCTGACGGGCATAACCTCTGTCAACTGCGATGCTGAAAGAGCATACAGAAACACCCTGTGGTGTTGTTCTGAGTTCTGGGTCACGCACAAGGCGGCCCATCAAAATAACTTTGTTCAACATTCTTTTTTACCAACCTTTCAATTATTTTGCCTGATTGATAACGATGTATCTTAAGATACCATCTGTGATTTTGAACTGTCTGCATAATTCTGCAGGGAACTCAGGTGCTGCTGTGAATTCAACTAAAACATAATATCCTTCGGTTAAATCGTCGATTTCGTAAGCAAGTCTTCTTTTGCCCCAATCGTCAACCTTTGAGATTTCACCGTTAGCGGAAATTAATGATTTGAACTTTTCAACCAAAGCTGTAACCTGTTCTTCACCTTTTGAAGAATCAACAATAAAAATTGTTTCGTAGTTATGAGTTTTAACCATTTCTTTACACCTCCTTCTGGACTCTGACTTACGCCTTTGCGTAAGTAAGGATAAATATATATGAACTTTTATTCATACCAAACTATTATAACAAGACTTTCCTATAATGTCAAGTTAATTTTTTGCGAACTGTGCTCTTGCAAGTGAACCAAGGTCATCAATGTGCTCGAGTGCTTTACCTGTACCGATTGCAACACATGAAATTGAATCTGCAGCGACTTCAACCTTGATACCTGTTTCTCTCTGGAGAAGCTTGTCAAGACCATAGATAAGGCTTCCACCACCTGTTAAAATAATACCTCTTGTTGAAATATCACCAATAAGCTCTGGCGGAGTCTGTTCCATAACATTGTGGATTGCTTCGCAAATCTGTGAAACAGGTTCTTCTAAAGCTTCAAAAGTTTCTTCAGAAGAAATTGTAATTGTCTGTGGAAGACCTGTGATTAAGCTTCTTCCCTTAACCTGACAGGTAACAACTTCATCTCTTAAGTAAACACTGCCAACCTGAATTTTAACTTCTTCTGCAGTTCTTTCGCCGATTGCTACATTGTATTTCTTTCTGATGTATTTAACAATAGCTTCATCAAACTTATCGCCGCCAACTTTAATAGATTCAGATGTAACAATACCGCCAAGAGAAATAACTGCTATATCTGTTGTACCTCCACCGATGTCAACAACCATTGAACCGTAAGGCTTGTCTATTTCAATACCTGAACCAATAGCAGCTGCAATAGGCTCTTCAATAATAAATACCGATCTTGCACCTGCGTGAACAGTTGCATCAATAACAGCTCTCTGTTCAACTTCTGTAACACCGCTTGGCACACAAACAATAACACGTGGCTTGAAAAGCTTTGAAGGATTTACTTTTGAAATAAAGTATTTAAGCATTTTTTCTGTTGTTTCATAATCAGAAATAACGCCCTCCTTCATTGGTCTGATAGCTCTGATGTTACCTGGTGTTCTTCCAAGCATTTCCTGCGCTTCAACACCAACTTTAACAACCTGCTTTGTAGTGCTGTCAATAGCAACAACGGAAGGTTCTCTGATAACGATACCTTTATCCTTTACATAAACAAGAACAGATGCAGTACCAAGGTCGATACCAATATCAGTTCCAAAACCAAATAATCTTTTAAAAAAATCAAACATATTTTACAACTCCTTTAACCAATACATTTTACCTTATTTTCACAAAAAAATCAAGCCACTAGATGTAGGCTTGATTTTTTTATTATGCACAAAATGTACTTAATTTTGTTTTTCGTTTTAACCGCTTTGTGCCCTCTCAGGGTTCGATTCCCTCTATATTAAAAAATAGCAACC
>JAZSLZ010000004.1:0-3859 GCA_045535635.1 Clostridia bacterium | reverse complement strand
ATTGTGCTTGAAGGCTTCCACAGAGGAAATGAGTATGTTGGTATTTATCAGAAAATATTTGGTAAGCTTGTTGATATTTTAGCGCTTAACAATGTAACCTCACTTGATCAGATAAATACACATTTTAAATGTGACGACCATACAAAAATGGGATATTATCATGCAATTATTCTTGTTAAAAACCAGACAGGTATGAAAAATCTTTACAAGATTATTTCTGATTCCCATTTAAAATATTTTTACAAAAAACCAAGAGTGCCAAGAAGAGTTCTTCAGCAGCACAGGGAAGGACTTGTTGTTGGTTCTGCCTGTGAAGCAGGTGAGCTTTACAGACATATGGTTGCAGGTGCAACAGAAGAAGAACTTAAGAAAATTTCAAGTTTTTATGACTATCTTGAAATTCAACCAATCGGTAACAACCGCTTTATGATGGAAAACGGAACTGTTGAAACAATTGAACAGCTTCAACAGTTTAATATAAACATTGTTAACCTTGCAAAAGAGCTTAACCTTCCTTATGTTGCTACTTGTGATGCTCATTTTCTTGATGCAGAGGACTCGATTTTCAGAGCAATCATTATGGCAGGTCAGAAGTTTAAGGATGCAGATAATCAGGCTCCTCTTTATTTCAGAACAACAGACGAAATGATGGATGAGTTTATGTATCTTGATGAAGAAACAAGATATAATGCAGTTATTAAATATCCAAACGAAATAGCTGATTCTCTCGAAGAAGACTTGAACCCTATTCCAAAAGAAACATATCCGCCTAAAATTGACGGAGCAGAAGATGATGTAAAAAATATTTCTTATGCAACTGCAAAAGAAATCTATGGTGAAAATCTTCCTGAGCTTGTTCAGAAAAGAATGGAAAAAGAGCTTAATTCTATCATCAATAACGGTTTCTCTGTTATGTATGTTATTGCACAGAAGCTTGTTTGGAAGTCTTTGGAGGATGGGTATCTTGTTGGCTCCAGAGGTTCTGTAGGTTCATCATTTATTGCGTTTTTAATGAAGATTACAGAGGTTAACTCCCTTTGCCCTCATTATGTTTGCCCAAACTGTAAGCATGTTGAGTTCCTTGAAAATGGCGAAGCACCTTGCGGAATCGACCTTCCTGATAAGGATTGTCCTGACTGCGGTACAAAAATGATAAAAGACGGACACGACATACCTTTTGAAACCTTCCTTGGCTTCCATGGTGAAAAAGATCCTGATATAGACCTTAACTTTTCAGGTGAATATCAGAGCCGTGCCCATAAATATACAGAAGAAATTTTCGGCAGCGACCATGTGTTTAAAGCGGGAACAATTTCAACTCTTGCTGATAAAACTGCTTATGGCTATGTTATGAACTATCTTTCAGAAAGAAATATGGTTGTATCAAATGCAGAGAAAAACCGCCTCACACTTGGATGTGCAGGTGTTAAGAAAACAACAGGTCAGCATCCCGGTGGTATGGTTGTTGTGCCTGATGATATGGATATTTACGATTTTTGTCCTATTCATAATCCTGCAGATAAAGATGGTGCAGATTTTGTAACAACTCACTTCGATTACAGTAAAATGAAAGGTCGTCTTCTTAAATTTGATATTTTAGGACACGATGATCCTACTACACTTAAAATTTTAG
This sequence comes from Clostridia bacterium, assembly GCA_045535635.1. Classification (GTDB taxonomy): domain Bacteria; phylum Bacillota; class Clostridia; order RGIG6154; family RGIG6154; genus RGIG8700. The sequence goes on along the minus strand of JAZSLZ010000004.1, from coordinate 2,226 downwards.
GCGACATAACAGGGGTTGATGTTCAGAAAATACCTCTTGATGATAAAGATGTTATGAGTATCTTCAATTCAAATACCGCTATGAATTATTTGCCTGAATATTATGACGAAGAATTTATTGACCCTGTTGCAACTAACGGTATTCCTGAATTCGGAACAGCCTTTACTAAGCAGATGTTACTTGACACACTGCCAACTACATTTTCTGAGCTTATACGACTTTCAGGTTTATCACACGGAACTGATGTTTGGCTTAATAACGCTCAGGATTTGGTTCGTGCAGGAACTGCAACACTTCCTGAGGTTATTTGTACCCGTGACGATATTATGGTGTATTTAATGCACAAGGGAATGGAATCAAAAGATGCATTTGATATTATGGAATTTACAAGAAAAGGTAAATTTTCTCAGCATCAGGATTTAATCCCTAAAATGAGAGAAAAAAATGTGCCTGAATGGTATATAGACTCCTGCCTTAAAATCAAATATATGTTCCCTAAAGCTCACGCGGCTGCTTATGTTACTATGGCATTTAGAATTGCGTGGTTTAAGGTTCATATGCCAAAGGCGTTTTATATAGCTTATTTTACAAGAAAAGCAGATGTTTTTGATTCAACAATTATGACAAAGGGAATACATAAAACAAGAGAGCTTATAAGAAAATACAGAAGCTCTGAAGAAAAGCTTTCTGTTAAAGATCAGGGTATATTAATGCTTCTTGAGGTATGTAATGAAATGTATTCAAGAGGCTTTAATTTTAGTAAGGTTGACCTTTATAAATCTCACGCAACTATGTTTTCACAAGGGGAAGACGGTGGCATTTTACCGCCGCTTTCTGCTATGGCAGGACTTGGTGAAAGTGCCGCAATTGCTATTGCTAAAGAAAGAGAAAAGGGCCCATTCACTTCCGTTGATGATTTAAGAACAAGAACTGCTATAAACAAAACGGCTCTTGAAGTTTTAAGACAGGAAGGCTGTCTTGACGGTATGAAGGAATCTGCTCAGATAACCTTGTTTAATTGACAAAAAAATTTGATTGTGTTAAACTATATTTAGAAAGGGATATAAATGATTAATACACAAAGCATTATAGAAATGTTAGTTGTTGCGGTAATTACTATTGCTTCAATAACTATTCACGAATTTTCACATGGGTATGCATCATACCTTCTTGGTGATGATACACCAAAAGTTTACAGAAGACTTACTTTAAATCCTTTAAAGCATATTGATATTATTGGTGCAATATGTCTGGCACTGTTTCATTTCGGATGGGCAAAGCCTGTACCTATAAACACAAATAATTATAAAAACAAAAAGCTTGGTGTTGTTATTGTAAGTCTTGCAGGACCGCTATCAAATCTTATTTTGGCATTTGTTGCAACCTTTATATGGATTGCTTTTGCAGGACAAAATTACTATTTGCTTTTTGCAATGCAGATGATGGCACTGCTTAATCTGGGACTTGCAGTGTTTAATCTTATTCCCATACCGCCACTTGACGGTTCAAGGATTGTAAGTGTATTTTTAAGTCAGAGAGCAAGAAATAAATATAATTCTATTGAAAAATACGGTGTTATATTTATGTTTATTATATTTTTAATCCCTGTGCTTGGAACACTTTTTACTACACTTCTTGATTTTGGGGTAAAAGGAATTTTGAAGGGTTATATATTTATAATTTCACAAATAGTAGGTTTGTTTTAATGGAAGAATTATCTTTTAAGCTTGATGTATTTGAGGGCCCCCTTGACCTTCTTCTACATCTTATACAAAAAAATAAAGTAAGTGTTTACGATATTCCTATAGCACTTATAACTGATCAGTATATGGAATATATTCAACAGATGGAAGAAAACAGTATTGAGCTTTCAAGTGAGTTTTTGGTTATGGCGTCAAGACTTTTGTATATTAAGTCGAAACTTCTTTTACCTGTTCACAGCGAAGAGGAAGAGGAAGAAGACCCAAGACAGGAGCTTATTCAAAATCTTGCAGAATACAAAAAATACAAAGATATTTCATCATTCTTCAACGATAGAAAAAGTATCTGTGATTATTTGTATTTTAAAGAACCTGAACAGCTTGATGAGTTAAGTAAGCCTGTTAATAATACCGTTGATATTTCAAAGCTTATGAGTGCATTTGAAAATATTATGCTTCGTGCAGAAAAAAGGCTTCCGCCATCTAAAAAAGCTTTTAACGGAATTGTGGGCAGAGAGCCTGTTCC
>JAZSLZ010000048.1:0-6740 GCA_045535635.1 Clostridia bacterium | reverse complement strand
AACCGTTTAAGGTTGCTTTTTTTATAAGGAGAATAAAATGAGAGTTGATAAATTTCTTAAGGTTTCACGAATAATCAAAAGAAGAACTGTGGCAAATGAAGCTTGTGATAAAGGCAGGATTGCAATAAACGGCAAGGTTGTAAAGGCTTCTGCACAAGTTAATGTTGGCGACATTATGGAAATTACAATAGGCGAAAAAGTGATAAAAGTTGAAATCCTTAAAGTTGATGATAAACATATAACAAAAGACGATGCACCTTTAATGTACAGACAGTTTGATTAGAATATTTTAGTCCCCCTTTCAATATAATGTTATAAAGGGGGACAAATTTATGGAAGAAAATAAATTACACAACATAATTATGGAGAAGAGAGAAAGACTTTCTATAAGCGGAGTTAAGGATATCGGTATATACAATGAGGAACTTGTGGAGCTTTCTACAGTAATGGGCGAACTTGTAGTAAAGGGAAATAATATGCATATAAATAAATTTAACACTGAAGATGGAGAATTGAAAATAGAGGGAAGTATAAGCTCTGTTTCATATGAAGATGAAAAAATGAGTAAAGGCAGCTTCTGGTCAGGTTTGTTCAAATGAAAAATCCTCTTATAGGAGAGCTTATTGTTGTTGCGTGGTGTATGTTGTGTGGTTTTGCAAGTGGGGTTTGGTATGATTTTTTTAAAGCCATAAGAAAAACAGGTGTTAATTCGTATCTTGCAATAACCGTTCAGGATGTTTTGTTCTGGACCGGAGAAACAGTGATTGTATATAGCGTACTATTTTTTGCAAACAATGGGGTGCTGAGATGGTATGAAATTTTCTTTATCATTTTCAGCTTCTTGTTATACAGATGGTTGTTAAGCGATTTTATTGTCTTAATCTGGCAAAGTTTTTTTGTTTTCATCAGAGGAGTTTTAAGAATAGTGTTTTTGCCCATTAAAGTATGTGAAAAATTTGCCAAAACACATAAGAAAACGAAAATTGCCCGTTTTGTAAGAAGAATACTAAAAAAGCAACAATGAAAGTTGCTTTTTTTGTGAAAAAATATTGACTTTTTATTATAAATATAATAAAATACATTTGAGTTAATGAGAATGGAGAGGTGTAGCAATTGAAAAGAAAACAGAAAAAGCAAATTTCAAAAATGTCAAAGATAATTTTAGTTGCAGCACTTACCACATATTTTTGTGTAATATTTATTAAACAGGAAATAAATATTGTTCAGTTAAGAAACAATACAAAAGCTATCGAGCGTGAAATCCAACAGGCTACTCAGAAAAAAAAGGAAATTGATGAGCAGCTTCAAACGGAAAACTACCATAAGCGTGTAGAAGACATTGCCAGGGACAAGCTCGGCTTCCTTAAAAATGACGAAATATTATTCGTTGACTCTGCTGAAAAGTAACTTTATTTGGAGGGTTTTTTGTTTATGCAGCTTGATGTAGGTAGTGTTGTTGATGCCAAAATAACAGGTATTACAAATTTTGGTGCTTTCGCTCAGATTGAAGGAGGAAAGACAGGTCTTATACATATCTCCGAAATCGCGGTTGATTTTGTTAAGAACATCGAGGATTTTGTTAAAGTGGGAGATACTGTTAAGGTTAAGGTGATTTCCTGCGAAAAAGGGAAAATCAGTCTTTCGGCCAAAAAGGTTATAGAAGAGGAAAGAGCAAAAAAAGCTTCACGACCTGCCGAGGTAGATTTGTTTGAGAAACCAAGGGACGAAGATCTTTCTTTTGAAGATAAGATGAATAAGTTTAAGCAGGACAGCGACGAAAGAATGCTTGCTCTTAAAAGAAACTTTGAATCAAAACGCGGTTCAAGAAGAGGATATTAATACACTAAAGGAATCTTTAAGATTCCTTTTTTATTTATAATTGTTTTGCCGTTTGCATATATTTTAATATATGTAAAAAGGCGGGATGAAAGTGAAGAAAATAATATGTGTGAGCCTGGTTTTTCTTTTGTTAATATATATAATACCATTAAGTACGCTTATTACTAAAAAAGAAAACAAATTTTTTCATGGTGAAATAATAAGTGTATATGATGCTGAAAAAAGAGAAATCTTTACTGTTGACCTTGAAGAGTATGTGTTAAATACTGTAGCAAAAGAAATGCCTGCATCCTTTGATGAAGAAGCATTAAAGGCTCAGGCTGTAGCTGTGAGAACATACACACTGAAAAAGAGAGAAGCGAAAAATCAAAAGCATCCTGAGGCGGATATATGCACAGACAGTAATCATTGTATGGCGTATAGCTTTGGAAATATAGATGCAAAATACCGTGCAAAGTTAGAAAAAGCAGTAAATGAAACAAAAGGGGAAACACTCCTTTATGATAACAAACTTGCTTCAACGGTGTTTCACGCAATATCATCAGGAAAAACGGAAAATGCTTCCGATGTGTGGGGCGGAGAAGTACCGTATCTTATAAGCGTTGAATGTGATGATGATAAAACTGTTGATGGGTATGTTTCATCGGTTACAGTGCCTTATGAGGAATTCTTAAGAAAAATAAACGGAAAAAATTACGACAAAGTAATAGGAGAAGAAGACAGAACAAAGGCGGGAACTGTGAAAAATATAGTTCTTTGCGGTAAGGAGTTTACCGGAGCTAAAATAAGAGAGCTTTTTAATTTACGCTCATCTAATTTTAAAATAGAAGAAAAAGAAGAGACTTTTGAATTTACTGTTTATGGCTATGGACACGGCGTGGGAATGAGTCAGTACGGAGCAAATCATCTTGCAAAAAAGGGTTTTTCTTATGAGGAAATATTAAACCATTTTTATCCCGGAACAGTATTAAAAAAAGCAGTTTAAAGTGTCCTTTAAACTGCTTTCCATTTCGAAGGAATAGGAAAAATGCTTCAGAATGAGCAAACTGAACCCGAAGGCGTATGTGATACGCAGAGAGGTGAAGTTTGTTTATAGCAAAAAGGCTATAAATAAAGTAAAACTCTCACATTGTGAGAGTTTTTTCCGCTCATCCATAAGTAGTTAACGGTTAGCAGATAACATACATTAATGTTTTACTGCCTTTTTGCGTTCTGGAGTATTTTAACATTCCGTTAATAGTAATTTGCAGGGTTCATATACGACCCATTCTTTCTTATTTCAAAGTGAAGATGTGGTCCTGTACTGTTTCCTGTGCTTCCCACATAGGCAATAACCTGACCTTTTGCAACCTTTTTGCCTGAAGATGCAACAAGTCTGCTGCAATGTGCATAAATTGTTTCATAGCCGTTACCGTGGTTGATTTTAATCATATATCCATAGCCACCGCTCCAACCTGAATAGGTTACGGTTCCGCCATCGGAAGCATAAATAGGAGAACCATAAGAAAGGGCATAGTCGATGCCTGTGTGATAACCGCGGCTTCTGTTGCCAAATGCAGATGAAACATATCCGCCGTTTATAGGTCTTCCAAATCTGCCTGTTGCGGCAGTTTTTGGCTTCGGCTTTGTTCCTATTCTTATTATCTCTTTAACAGGATCGCAGATGTGTTCGGTCTTTTCGATAACACGGTCTGTTTCCTGAAGATTCACCATAGTTACAACGGCGGTAATGTTGTTTTCACCGTTTTGTCCTTCCTGAACAGTTCTTTTTGTGCCTTTGGTAAGGGAAGAGTCGTAAATCTGTTCTGTTTCATAAGGAATATATTCAGTGTAGTTTATACGCTTTTCCACAGTTACAGTAAGAAGCGGAACAGGGTGCGTAACTCTTAATACATCACCAATGTTTAAAAACTCACTGTCAAGTTCGTTAAGCTCCATAAGGTAGTCTGTTGGCATATTGTTGGACATACCGATGCTCCACAGAGTATCACCCTCAACAACTGTGTAAAGACCTTCTTTTGACATAGTACCGTGGAGAGTCTTTACAGCATCTTCAACAGAGAGAACGGTTGAACAAACAACCCTTGAAGTTTTGTATTCAACATTTTCTGAAGTGATAAGACTTAAAACCTCGCCATCTCCGCCTATACAGGAGTTTTTATAATCTTTAACGGCTTTTTCAGCATCCTTGTTATCTTTTGTTGAAAAAGCAAATTTACCGTCAATATAAACACTACAGGCTTCAACATAAAAATCGAGACTTGATTTTATAATGTCTGCAATTTCTGCATCTGTCTTAAAGTACATATCAGGAGCAACAGATGGCTTCAAAGAAGTTGTAATGTTTATGTTATCCTCTTTTGTTGCGTATGTTTCAATATCTGAGTAAATATTATTAATTGCAAGTTGCGTAGCATATTTTTCAGAAACATAACCAATGGTCTGATTGTTGAAAACAACGGCATAACCAATCTGTATGTTTGAAAGAATGCAAATGCAGATTCCAAAAGTGCAAAGACCTGAAAGGTAAATAAATGCAGTTTTCCTGTTAGTTTTGAATTTATTTATATAATAAGTGAATTTACCTTTGATTTGAGAAAAAATGCGTTTTAAGGCACTTTTTTTCTGTTTCTCTGTACTTGCGGATTGCTCTTGCTTATTTATGCCGTCTGTACTTCCGGCTATTTTTTTTCGCATAAATTTTCCTCCGTAGTATAGCTTATGTGAAATGTTACAAAAGTATTACAAATATACTATTCTATACGCTTATTGAAATTCCTTTTTTTTATTGATTTATTTTAAAAGAAATGATATACTAAAAATGGAGGTGAGCTTATGTTTGAACTTATATCGACATTACTTAAATATGTATTTGTAACAATTATATACTTTTTTATGTTCAGCATAATCAGGCTTATTTACCTTGATATTAAACAAAGCAGACTTGGTTCTGTTATAGATGACAGTGTGTACATAAAGCTTATGAATAAAAGACATACTGTACCGTTTATGGTTGAAGAAACCTATAATATAAAGGATGGAAGTGTTATAGGCAGAGGAGCTAAAGCGGATATTATTATTTCTGACCCATTTATGTCAACAATCCATGCCAGGTTTAAAAAAGTGGATAACATTTTCACAATAGCAGACAACAACAGCACCAACGGTACATTTGTTAACGGAGAAAAAATAGGGGCAGAGCCTTGTGCTCTTAAAACAGGAGATCTTATCAAATTAGGACAATTGATTTTTATTTTTGTAGAACCTATAGAGGAATAATAAATGATAATTAAAGCGTATTCAAAAATTAATTTAACATTAGATATAGTAGGCAAGAAGGAAAACGGGTATCATCTTTTAAAAACCATAATGCAAAGTCTTGAACTTGCAGATGAAGTAAGCGTGGAACTTACAGAAAAAGAAATTACTGTAGAAACAAGCCTTAAATATCTTCCTAATGATAATAGCAATATTGCATACAAGGCGGCAGTAGCTTTTTTTGAGCATTTCGGTCTTGATTGCGGAGCTGAAATCTACATAAAAAAGAATATTCCCGTATCTGCAGGAATGGCAGGAGGAAGCACAGATGGTGCAGCGGTAATTAAAGCACTTAACGAGCTTACAGGTATAAAAGCGGATGTAAACACTCTTGTTAAAATAGGCGAAAGGGTTGGTGCAGATGTTCCGTTTTGTATTATGGGAGGAACGGTTCTTTGTGAAGGTATAGGAGAAATTTTAACACCTCTCAACTCAATGAAAAAATGTCCCGTGCTTATAGCAAAACCTGATTTTCCTGTTAGCACAGTAGAAATATTCAAAAAAGTTAAAATAAATGAAATGAAGCACCACCCTGACACAGAAGGTGCAATAAAAGCAATTGAAAGCGGTAATGTATATGACCTTTCAAAAAGAATGTACAATGTTCTGGAGGAAATAACTGCAGCGGATAAGCCGATTATAAAAGAAATAGAAAATGTAATGCTTGATAATAAAGCAATGTGTTCTCTTATGACAGGAAGCGGTCCAACTGTGTTTGGATTGTTTGAAAATGCTTTGGACGCACAAAAAGCCGAAAAGGCACTTGAAAAATTTAACATATTTACTTGTGTGACAAGTATAAAATAAGAAAAAACTGCCAATAATCTTTATAGAAGTTTGATGAAAATTGCCCATCCTGCACCGTTTTCCTCATTTATGTACACAAAGTACACCACAATCGGAAATCGGCACAGTCTGAACAATTTTCAAACAAACTTCAGTATCCTACAAAAAAAGAGAGGAAAATATTGTGAAAAGATTATTATTGGCAGTTTTTTTATGTTTTGGATGTATGATTTGCTATGCAGGAGGTATGCAGGAAAATATAAGCGAAAATGTTACAAGACTTCACATAGTGGCAAACAGTAATTCTGATTATGACCAGAAAGTTAAGCTTGATGTAAGAGACAATATTATAAAAAATGTTGAAATAACAAAAGAAAATATAAAGCAGATACTTCCACAAACACAAAACAAAGTGAATGAGTACTTAAAAGAAATAAATGCACCATATGGTGCAGAGGTTGAATATAAGGAAACCTATTTCCCAACTAAAGTTTACGGCAACATAGCTCTTCCGTCAGGAAAATATATGGCGGTTAATGTTAAGCTAGGAAAAGCAAAGGGCGAAAACTGGTGGTGTGTAATGTTTCCGCCACTTTGTTTTACAGATGGTGCAACAGGTAAAATCAACGAAGACGGTGAAAAATATCTCAAAGAAACCCTCACAAAAGATGAATATAAGTTAATATCTTTAAATGATGATATGAAGTTTAAGTTTAAAATAATAGAAATTTTTAAGTAAAAAACTATTGACAAATAATTTTTATTGTGCTAATATATACAAGTACCTGCCGAAGTGG
>JAZSLZ010000084.1:0-16176 GCA_045535635.1 Clostridia bacterium | reverse complement strand
TTCAGGAAAGACTTGCAAAAATGTCAGGCGGTGTTGCAGTACTTAAGGTTGGTGCGCCAACAGAAACTGAAATGAAAGAAAAGAAATTAAGAATTGAAGACTCTTTAGCTGCAACAAGAGCTGCAGTTGAAGAAGGTATTGTACCTGGCGGCGGAACTGCATATATCAATGCGATTTCATCACTTGAAGATTTAATTAAAAACGCATCTGGCGATGAAAAAACAGGTATGCAGGTAATCGAAAAAGCACTTGAAGTACCTGTTAAGCAGATTGCGGCAAATGCAGGTCTTGAAGGTGCAGTTATTGTTGATAAAATCAAAGCAAGTGAAAAAGGAATCGGCTACAATGCTTTAATCGAAGAATATCAGGATATGATAAAAGCAGGTATTGTTGATCCTGCAAAGGTTACACGTTCTGCACTTCAAAATGCAGCATCAGTTGCAGCAATGATTTTAACAACAGAAAGTCTTGTTGCAGATCAGCCTGAACCAGAGCCTGTAGCACCTGCAGCACCTCCAATGGGCGGAATGTACTAATCAATGCACAATGCACAATGCACAATTAGGGCGGATTTTATCCGCCCTTATATTTTATAAGGAGAACAAATGAAAGAAAAAATACTTGAAAAGATTTATGAACATTCAAAGCCGTATTTAAAGCTTATGAGTTACTACAGGTGTGCTATGATGGAGATTGAAACTAAATTTAAGGTGTTAAATGAAGAATTTTCTCTTGAAAGTGAAAGAAATCCAATAAGCTCAATAAAAACAAGGCTTAAGTCACCAATAAGTATTGAGGAAAAGCTTAAAAAGCTGGACTTGAGAATATCATTAAATACATTAGAAGAAAATCTCTTTGACGTGGCAGGAATAAGAGTTATTTGTAATCTGCCTGAAGATGTTTACACTATTGCTGATGCATTTTTAAAGCAGGACGATGTGAAATTGGTAGCAATTAAAGATTACATAAAAAGCCCTAAACCTAACGGTTATAGAAGTTTACATCTTTTGGTAGAAATTCCTATTTTCCTTGCAAATGAAAAGAAAATGATGAAAGCAGAAATTCAACTAAGAACAATTGCGATGGATTTCTGGGCATCACTTGAGCATCAGCTTCGATATAAAAAAGATGCAGAGTTTACTGAAGAAATGGCACAAGAGCTTTATGAGTGTGCAAAAATGTCGGCAGACCTTGACATAAGAATGGAAAAAGTCCGAAAAGGAATAAAAAATAACAGCTAACCGTTTGGTTAGCTGTTATAGTTTACTTACATTCTGCAAGAGGTGCCATAGTTGTAAGGTCTTTCCAAAGGAATGCTTTAACTGTTACCGTATTTGAAGGAACTTGGTAAGTTAGAGATTTTGTAATCTCTTTTTCTCCTTCAGTTGTAACATTTGGCATTGTTTTCATTCCGCAGAAATTATTATTTTCATCATAACAAGCAATTATAAGTGTGTAAATTTTACCTGCTGATCCAAAAGGATTTTTTATTGTAACATTTGTTGTTGCAGAAGTTATTTTACCTGTTTCGGTATCTGTATTTTTTTCAAGTGAAATTTCACCTGAAAGTTCATCTTTTTCAACACCCCATGCAGAAATTACATAGAGAGGTTGTCTGTTGTTGGTAACACTTGTATCTTTCACACTAATTTTTGTAAGAACCTTGCTTGAGTCTGCTTCAATAGTCTTTGGTACAAAGTAGTGAGCACTATCGTTGTTTGGATCACTATGCAGGAAGTTCTTCATAGAAAGTGTTCCCTCTTTGTAAGATGTAGCAGTACTGAGAGAAATTTTCATATCATCCCCTGAAACAACAACAGGAGCTTCTTCGCCTTCATAGTAAAGTGATACAGAAAATGCTTTAGAAAATTTAAGTTTTGCACCTACAAGAATACCAACAGATTCATATTTTCCATCTGGAACATCAATTACTGCATCAGTATTTAATGATTTGTATCTTGCAATCATATCTGTATCTGTAAGTGATGATGTTGGAATCTTGAAAGAAAGATTCTTTATAACATTTTTATTTGGCTGAATAAGATATTTAACTCCAAAAATTTCCCAGTAAATATTACCATCTTCCCCTGTTGTAAAGTCAGGGATTGTATATTTACCTGGTGAGGCATTGTTTTTATCTAAAGTATAAACAAACATTGCACCACCGTTGAGTGGGTATACAATATCTGCCTGGTCAGTTGCAAAGTCGCCTGTTGGTGTATAGTCTTCAGCTACAGCACCGCTACGTATAGTACCTGCAAAGTCAACACCTGGGAGAAAATCTTTGTAGGTTGTTCTGTTAGTATAAATTGTGCTGTCTGATTTAACAAATAATCTTGAATTACCATTTAAGTTAAACCAAACCTTGCCTTCTGAACGGATAACACCTTCTTCAGGGTTACCAGGAGTTGCCTGTGAATCCTTGTATAACTTAATACTTGCTATTGCAGTGTTATAAACAACAAGCTGGTCTGCTGTTAAGGCTTCATCTGTGTTTTCTGCAAGATAAGTATCAATTTCAGCAACCTTTGCTTCAAATACAGCAAGAGTTGCATCATCAGATATGGATGATTTGTTTAATTCTTTAAGCTCTTCAATATAAATTTCAAGAGGACTTATTTCAGGCTCTGTATATTCATAAGAATTTGCCATTGAAGGTCTTAATAAAACAAAGCATTTATTTCCTAAAAGTTTCTGACAAGCAACATCAGGAGTTTTGTCAATCGTTTTATTGCTAAGGTTTATAAGTCCCTCTTTAGAATACATATAAAGTGTTGTTGTACTTGCATATTTAGTCTTAGAAACTATTATATCACCAGGAATAAGGTAAACTTCTCTTGGAAGTCTGGTGAAAAGGTCAGAGTGGTTCTGTGTTGAGAAAACATATCTGCCGTTCATAAATTTAGGAACAACCATGTCTTTGTAGTATGATTTATCAAGTTCAAAGAAATAGTTGTCATTTGCATATGTGTCCGTTATTTTTACTGTTACTCCGTCTATAACTTCGCCATTAGAAACAACTCGTGTTAAGTTGCCAAGAATATCTTCAACTGTATCGTGGTGAATTACTTTTTCAACACCTAAAACATCTTTGTAAATCTTGTTGGCAAGTGCAACACCGCTTAATGTTGATTTATTATTGTTGTATGCAGTTGTGATTTGTGTCTGCTGAGCATCTGTTAATGTTTTAGCAACTAAGATTTCGTGTGTTGGATGAATAACACCGCCGATTGTAGCTGAGTTGCTCACAATTCTTGTTCCGCATGGAGCGTCTTCGTTAACTTTTACAGTGTATGAAACTGTTTTTGTTTCGTTTGCACCAACTGTTAAAGAACGAGAAAGATTACCGTTATCATTTTCTAAATCGCCTGAAACAAAGCTTGTGTTTACAGGAACAGTATCTAAAATTTCGAGAGTTTTTGCTTCTTCATTTGTGTTATACACACTGAATGTATATGTAATTTCATCGCCAGGGTTAACTGATGTGTATTCATTCTTTGAAGAAAGCTTTTCACCAACAATACCCATCATTGTTGTGATACGGTTTTTTGTATTCTGTGGGATTTCACCATTCCAGTTCATTAATGGGCGAACAATGTTAATTGAGCTACATTTAGAGAAAATATATCTTCTGTTGTCTGGTGTCCACAATTCGGCAACTCTCATAACCTTGATTGAGGTTTCAATGGTATCAACTTGGCCGTAAGAAATTTTACTACCAGCGCTATGGATAATTGTGCCGTTACCAACATAGAGCATTGCGTGTCCGCTACTTGTGGTGTAACGGATGTTGATAATATCGCCAGGCTGAAGTGTGTCATAAAATTCTTTTTCTACTTGTGCTTTTTCTTCAGCTGAGTGTTCCTGTGTGGCGGTTCTTGTGAATCTCCATACAGTTTTTTTGCAGTTATTGAGAAGGTCGGTTCTATACATAGCTTCTTCATTATAACCAATAGAATTTATGTAAACGTCGTTACAAAAAGCTGCGCAGTTTGTATATTGAATATTGTCCTGTGTATATGATTCAGGTGAATTTACGCTGTGCTGCCATCTGTATTCTTTGAGATTCATAACTGAATCAGCATACTGAACGCGGTAACCTCTTCTCTGATACGCAAGTGCAGTATAGATAACTGCTTTCTGTGCATCTGAAAGGTTTTCGTCAAATTCAGGGGTTGATTGATGATAAGTTGTAAGAACGAAAGATGGTCTTAAAACAATATACTTTTCAGATGCAACAGCTCTTGCAAGAACTGCATTTGCATCTTCTCTTACTACTTCTTTGAAGTTGCCTGAATCAAGCTTAACAAGCTGGTCGCCATTGTAAATATATACATTAGCTGAGCTTGTGCTTCCAAGGAACAAAAGGTCACCAATCATAAGGTCTTCTTTTGTTGGATTTGGATTAGGCTCGCCTCTGAAATATTCATTAGGAGTGATGTGAACAGTTGTTCCACCGTAAAGAGTTGGAGCAATCATATCCATATAGTTTGCCACAATTGCAGGCATTTCTTCTGCACCGCCTGAGCCTGAACCAGCACCTGCATTAACGCCGGTTACATAAATCTGCTCAAGAACTTCTGCAGAATCTTCATCCATAGTAAAGTTAAAGCTTGTTGCATTGTTGTAAATGGTTTTTGCAAGTTCTGTGTCAGTTACAAGAGCAGTATTTAAAGTGTCAATAGAAGAGATAATCTTCTTATTGTCAACTTCGCCAAATGTGTTTTCAATGTAGATGTCATAGCAATCAACACTGATACCGTTTACTTTGGCATTACCGCCTTCAACTGACTGACCCAAGAGAGAATTGTCGTTTTTAACGGTTATTGAGTATTGAATGCTCATAGAACCGTCTGCAGGAACAGTAGTTGTCCATGTCATAACGCCATCTGAAATATTCTCACAACCTTTTTTGTACTCTGCAACTTCTGGGATAACATCTGTAATTGTAACAGTCTGCTCTGTTGAAGTTGCATTTTCAATGCGGATTGAGTATGTAATGTCTCTACCTGGATTGATTGTGTGTGATTGTCTTAAGGAGCAGAGTTTTTCTGCTGTTAAGCCTTCAGCAATCTGTGTTGTGTTTTTTTCTTCTGTGTTTGCAAAAACAGGTAATGCAAATGTTGAACACATAATGCAAACTGTAAGAAATAAACACAGTGCTTTTTTGAATGAGAATTTCATAATAACCTCCTATAATATATATTCAAAATCTCTATCATAATTATTCTACAATATAATAGTTTAAAAGTCGTGTCATTTTTCATCAAAAGTGTGCCATTTTTTTACCTTTGAAAAAAGAAGATGTAAGTAAATTACATCTTCTTTGAAGGCCTTAAAACGGCAAAATATTGGTTTGTTGCAATAATATGCTCTGTAAACTTTTCTGTATCTGTTAAAAGTTCTTTAAAGCTTAAGTCCAAAATACCTTTATTTGTAACTAAATATATAGTTTTTCCAATGTCCTTAACAGAGATAATAATATCCCCAGCGATAAGGTTGAAAGGTCTCATAAATCTCACAAGCTCATCTTCAAATCGGGAGGCAGATATTTTTCGTCCGCCAAAACAGGTTGGGACAAGAATAGATGCTATTTCGCCATTTTTGTTCTGCGTAAGATTGCCTTTTTCGTCTGCAGTGAATAGTTTTTCAGTTATTTCATCAATGGAGCTTACAGAAAGAATATTTTTACCGTAAAGCTCATTAACAAAATCTACAGGAGAGGTGCAGTTAATCTTAAATGCCTTTTCAGAAATGCTTTCTTGTTCTTCCTTTGTAAAAGTTTTTGCAATAAGTATTGGTGTGCAAGTGTGAACTGCGCCTCCGACTTTCCCGTTGTTGCTTGTGATGAATGTGCCATAAGGAGCATCATCATTAACTCTAACTGTGTATGAAAAGGTTTTTGTTTCGTTTGGCTGAATAGAAAGTGAAGTATGTAAATTGCCTGAAATAATCGATGTGTAATCTGGAACGGTATCTTCTATTTCAACTGTAGTTTCGTAATCGTTTGTGTTATAAACAGAAAAAGTATATGTAATTTCATCGCCTCTGTTAACTGAATTATATTTTTTCATTGAGCATAATTTTTCAGTAACAAGTCCTTTTAAGTTCTTAAGTCTGTTGAGAGTGTTTGCAGGAACTTTTCCGTCAAATTTATTAAGGGGTCGAACGATTGCAAGATTTTTGATGTTTTCAAAAACACATCTTCTGTCACCATATTTAAACAAATTCAAAACATTCATAACTCTAACGGTAGGTTCGTATGTTTCAAAAGGGTTTTCTTCATCGTAGCAATAGTTTCTGCCGCTACTATGAATGATTTGGCCGTTGCCCACATAAAGCATTGCGTGTCCGCCTGATTTAAAACTGTAACGTACATTTATAATATCTGCAGGTTCTAAATTTGCAAAAAACTCCGTTTTGATTTTTTCTTGTTCAGCCTCTGTTTCGTTACCTGTTATTTCCCACGAAATTATATTCTCGGTGTTTTCTGTTTCAAGTTGTGCTGTGCACATACTTTCGGTGTTATATCCCCATGAAAAATAGTGACTGTCAAGGGAGAAAGCGGCACAGTTTGAGTAGCCGTGTAAATCTTTGGTATAATCTTCAGGAGCAACTTTTCGAATTCTCCAGCGATAAGTATGCGGTCCTGTGGTTGTATCATCATACTGCATTCTGTATCCTCTTAAAAGATACTGTTTTGCGGTTTCAATAACAGCTTTCTGCCCATCGGATAGCTCAAGATCTTTTTCGGAAGTATAAGGTATGTAATCAAGAATATTAAGAGGTCTTAAAACAGCACATTTTATATTCTTGGTATCAATCATACCGCATCTTTCGGTAAAAGGTTTAATAAGTTTAATAAGCTCCTTACCGTCAAAGATATAAACATAATCTTTAGTTATGAGAAGATCACCGATTTCTTCAACTGAAGAAACTGTCATATCTTTAATATTTGCTTCTGTTTCGGTAGGTGCCTCTGCTGAAAATTCTGCAGATTTGCTTTTGAAATCATCGTGGTTGAGAATAATATCAAGAATTTCGGCAGGACTTCCGTTTAAAGCAAAAGTATTTGAAAAAGCAAAAGAGTAAATATCTTTTGCAAGGTCAATACCCTCGGTGAGGGTGTAATGAAGAGCTTTAATGGCGGTAAGAAGTTTTTCACTGTCCGTTTTGTTTAACATATTATATCTCCTTTAAAGCCTTTGCAAGTTGGTCAGGGCATGAGGTTGCACGAAAACCGCATTTTATGCCTTCTAAAAGAGAGATAAGCTCGTCTTTTTTTCTGCCGTTTGCAAGGGCTGAAACGCCTTGTGTATTACCGTTGCAACCGCCTGTGAATTTAATGTTTGAGACAATGTCGTTTTCATCAACATCAAATGTTATTTTCATTGAACAAACACCCTTTGGTGTATATGTGTATGTTTTCATAAACTTTCTTTTTCCTCCAGTTCTTTCTGTGTATTTTCCCATTCTTCCATAGCTTCAAAAATTTCATTTTCAAGAGCTTCAAGCTTCGTAGTAAGCTCAGAAAGGAGAGTGAAATTTGATGTATTTTCAGGAAGAGATATTTTATTTTCAATTTCTTCTTTTTCAGCCTCTTTCTCGGCAATTAATTCCTCAAGCTTTGAAATTCTAGTTCTTAATTTTCTTTTTGCCGATTCAAGTTCTTTTTGTTGCTTAAAATCAAGACCTTTAACAGGTTTAATTTCTGTTGGCGTCATTTCTGCCTGTCTTTTCATAAAAGAAAGGTAATAGTCGTAGCTTCCGTTGACACATTTTTCTCCGTCTTTAGAAATTTCATAAATTTTTGAAGCAAGTTTGTTTATAAAATATCGGTCGTGGGAAATTATAAAAAGTGTTCCGTTATAGCTTAAAAGTGCATTTTCAAGTGCCTCTTTTGAGGGGATGTCCAGGTGGTTTGTAGGCTCATCCAAAAATAAGAAATTAGCCTTTGAAAGCATAAGCTTACAAAGTGAAACCCTTGCTCTTTCACCACCGCTTAAAGTTGAAATTTCTTTAAAAACATCTTCGCCTTTAAATAGAAAAACTGCAAGAGCTGAGCGAATTTGTGTGTTATCAATAGCAGGGTAGGTGTCAGAAATTTCATCGAAAATGGTATTGTTTAAATTAAGTGTGCTTTGAGTCTGATCATAATATGAAATCTTAACTCTCGGCCCTATTTTAAGTTTACCCGTATCAGGGGTAAGCTTACCCATTATAATATTAAAAAGAGTTGTTTTTCCTGAACCGTTTTCGCCAAGCAGGAAAACCTTTTCGCCTTTTTTAATGTCTATATTAACATTTGCAAAAAGAAGATTATCTCCAAAGCCTTTAGAAAGATTTTCGCCTGTCAAAACATCGTTTGCACATTCCTCGGCAAGATTAAGACGAAAGGCAAGAGTGTCAAGAGTTTTTTCAGGCTTAACCATAGTTTCTTCAATACGGTCAATAACCTTTTGTTTACTTTCGGCAGTTTTTATGTTTTTCTCTCTGTTCCATTGCTTTTGTTGTGCAATAATGCCTTCAAGTCTTTTTATTTCTTTTGCTTTTAAATTATAATCCTTAAGCTCGGCTTTTCGTATTTCATCTTTTTGTTTAACATAAGAGGAATAATTTCCGTTGTACTCTCTTATTTTATGATGCTCAATTTCAAATATTTTATTTGTAACGCTGTCTAAAAAATATCTGTCGTGAGTAACTAATAAAATAGCACCGCTATAAGATGATAAAAAGCCTTCAAGCCATGTTATCGCTTTAATATCAAGATGGTTTGTTGGTTCGTCAAGAAGAAGAATATCTGATTTTTGTAAAAGTATTTTAGCAAGAGCAACCTTTGTTCTTTGCCCACCGCTTAAACTGCTCATTGGGATATGAAAAATTTCATTTTCAATGCCAAGACCGTTTAAGGCAGAAGTAATCATTGATTTGTAGGTAAGACCGCCTTCGTCAATATATTTTTGATTTAAGTTGTGATGCCTTTGAATGAGCTCGTCGCTTTGATTATGCTGAAGCTCTTTTTCAAGAAGGTTTAATTGATTTTCAATATTTAAAATATGTTCAAAAGACTCCAGTACGGTTTCATACGGAGTTTTATCACTATGACATTCTATCTGTTGTTTAACATGGCAGATTTTAAGACCGGCTGACTTGTAAATATTACCACTATCAGGCTCGAGCTCTTCGCACAGGATATTAAAAAGTGTACTTTTACCTGCACCGTTAACACCAAGTATGCCGATTTTTTCACCTGTGTTTACCGAAAATGAAATGTCCTTTAAAATTTCGGTAATGCCAAAGTTTTTTGAAATTTTTGATGCACTTAATAAAATCATAATACTTTCCTTTTCTTTAATATTAAAATTATAGCATATATTTAAAGTATTTTCAATAGTATATAACAAGAGAAAAATAGAGAAAGGCAAGATGTGATTTAAATGATTTTCGTGTTTACAAGGAAAAAACTTATGAAAGTGTTGTGCATAATTGCAGTTGTAATATGTTCGGTTATAACAGTAAAAAACGGAGGAATTCAGGCAACATTTTCAAGCTCCGCTTCAAATGACTGGGGACTTTCTTACAGAGAAAACGGAAAAACTCCCGAGGGAAATGCATCAAAGGAGCTTTTGAAGGATTATAATGCCTTTTATGTTGGAGATGATTCGCAGAAAAGCATATATTTAACATTTGATGCAGGTTATGAAAACGGATACACAGAAAGTATTTTAGATACATTAAAAAAGCATAATGTAAAAGGAACTTTTTTTCTAGTTGGAAATTATCTCGAAACAAAGCCTGAAATAGTAAAAAGAATGGCAGAGGAAGGGCATATTGTTGGAAATCACACATATTCACATCCTGATATGTCTGCAATTTCTACTGCAGAGGCTTTTGCAGAAGAATTAAATAAAATGGAAAGTAAATATAAGGAAATTACAGGAAAAGATATGCTTAAAATATACAGACCGCCACAGGGAAAATTTAGCGAAGAGAATTTGACAATGGCAAAGGCTATGGGCTACAAAACAATGTTCTGGTCACTTGCTTATGTTGATTGGCTTGAAGATAAACAACCAACAAAAGAAGAAGCTTTTTCAAAGCTTTTAACAAGAATTCATCCGGGTGCGGTGGTGCTTCTTCACAGTACATCTAAAACTAATTGCGAAATTTTAGATGAGCTTTTAACGAAATGGAAAGATATGGGATATACCTTTAAAAGTATAGAAGAATTAAATTAATAAATTTAAAGAATTGGTAAACAATAAGTTTATCAATTTTTTAATTAAGGAGAGCAATTATGCTTACAATAACCCATAAAGTAAAAGACGAAAATGGAATTCACGCAAGACCTGCAGGACTTCTTGCTACAGAGTGTAAAAACTATAATTCTGAAATTACAATAGAAAAAGACGGTAAAAAGGCCAATGCAAAAAAGATTTTTGAGGTTATGAGTCTTTGTGTAAAAGGCGGAGAAGAAATAACAATTGCAATTAACGGTGATGATGAAGCAAAGGCTTTTGATGCTTTGGCTATATTTTTAGAAAAAAATCTTTAAGGATGGTAAAATGAAAATTTTAAAAGGAAAAGGAGCATCTGCACAAATTGCTTTCGGCAGACTTGTTTTCGCAGGAAAAGAGAAAAATGTTAAAAGATTCAGGGTTGCAGATGTTAAAAATGAAACTGATAAATATAAGAATGCATTAAATGTTGCTCTTGAAGAAATAAGTGCTCTTTATGATAAAGCTGTTATAGAAGTAGGAGAAACTAATGCAGAAATTTTCAATATGCATAAGGTTATGCTTACAGATGAGGACTTTTCAGGCTCTGTAATAAATATTATAGAAAGTCAGGAGGTCAATGCTGAGTTTGCAGTTGCATCAACAGGAGAAAATTTTGCAAATATGTTTCTTGCTATGGATGACGAATATATGAAAGAACGAAGCCGTGATGTTAAGGATATTTCGGACCGTCTTATAAGAATTCTGTCAGGTGAAAAAGATGCATTTGAAGAAATAAAGGAGCCATCAATTGTAGCAGCGTACGATTTAACGCCCAGCGAAACTGTTAAAATGGACAAGAGTAAGGTTATGGGAATTGTAACAAAAAAAGGTTCATTGAATTCTCATACTGCTATTTTGGCAAGAAGTATGGGAATACCTGCTATTGTAAATGTTGAGGATTTAAGTGAAGAGCTTTCAGGCAAATATGTTATAGTTGACGGATTTAAAGGTGAGCTTTATGTTGAGCCTGATGATGAAGCAGTTAATGAGTATTTAAGTTTAAAAGAAAAGCATATAAAAAAAGCAAAGCTTCTTGAAAAAATCAAAGGTGTAAAGTGCAGAACCTCTAAAGGGAAAGAAATTATGCTCTATGCAAACATAGGCGATGTGAGTGAGGTAGGCAACTGTCTTGAAAATGATGCAGAGGGCATTGGACTTTTCAGAAGCGAATTTTTATATCTTAAAGCAAACAAAGAACCAACTGAGGAAGAACAGTTTGTCGCTTATAAAACAGTTGCGGAAAATATGGGCGGAAAACGTGTTATAATCAGAACGATGGACATAGGAGCAGACAAAAAGGCAGATTACCTTAATCTGAAGAAAGAAAGCAATCCTGCACTGGGATACAGAGCAATCAGAATTTGTCTTGACAGACCATCATTGTTTAAGAAACAGTTAAGTGCAATACTTCGTGCGGCGGCGTATGGCAAAATTTCGGTTATGTTTCCTATGATATGTTCCGAAGAAGAAGTGATAAAATGCCTTGATTATTTGAAAGAGGTTAAAGAGGAACTAAACAAAAAAGGAATTCCTATAGATGAAAATATAGAAGTAGGTATAATGATAGAAACTCCTGCAGCAGCGTTAATAGCTGATAAACTGGCTAAATATGTAAAGTTTTTCAGTATAGGAACGAATGATTTAACTCAATATACTTTAGCTTGTGACAGAGAAAATCTGTCTGTGGAAAAATACTGCAACCCTCACCACGAAGCCGTGTTCAAGCTTATTGAAATGACGGTTAAGGCGGCACATAAAAACAGTGCATGGGTGGGCGTGTGCGGTGAACTTGCTTCAGACCTTGATGCAGTGGAAAAACTGATAGCATTAGGAGTTGACGAGCTTTCTGTTTCGCCATCTTCTATACTTCCTCTTAAAGAGAAAATATTGGGAATATAAAAAGACTTCAAATTGACTTTTGAAGTCTCAGACTGTCGAAAAAGTCGTTCTACTGTAAGCGAACTAGCACAAATAGTAGGGTTTGGCGATTTTCTATAAACCGTTCAAGTAGATAAAATTTATATAATTAATCCCGATTGTTTATCGAAAACAATCGGGATTGCTTACTTTTTAACAGCCGAAACCTCTCATGTATCCACATACATTTCGGATTTCGGCTGTCAAAATATAACTTCCTTTTTCGCACTCTGCCAGGGTGCCGATATGTTTATCGACACCCTGAGACTTCAAATTGACTTTTGAAGTCTTTTTACTGTGTATGATGTAAATATGGTTAACGGATAAGTGAAAACTGCCATAAGTATGAACAGAAGAAGGTTTGACTGTATGCAAAGAAGCTTTGAGAAAATTCCTTCTGCCAAAAATACAAATAACATATGACAAAGATAAATTGTGTAGCTTGTATTATCTATTGTTTTTAAAAGCTTAAACTTAAAGTTTTGATGCTTAAGGAAAACAGAGAACAGGAGCAAAATAGTAATAAAGCAATAAACTGAATGAACAACATTAAGGTAAGTGATTATTTTAATACCATTGTAGTTAAGATAGGAAAGATATAAATTTAAAGCACTTATAAGTATGAATGGAATATAAAGCTTTACCTTGCCTAAAAGTGCTTTGAAGCCTTCGTAGTTTGCACCAATATAGCAACCAACAACCCAGTATGAAAGATAGGTTGTAAACAAACGGTCATTATAATTAAATGCTATACCTTTGTTGTAAAGAATAACGGGAAGTATGTTTTCTGCGCAAAGAGAAATTATTACAGACAGTATAATTGCAACCGCAGGATTGATTTTCTTAACCATAAGCTTCCACAGTGGGTAAAGAACAAAAAACTGCATAATAAGAGGCACAAAGTATGTATGAGGAGCGAGGCTTCCAAAGAAAAAGTGCTTTAAAACAAACAAAAAATCAAAAGGATAATCAAAAAATATCATATAAAAAACAAAGTAGCAAACATACCAGAAAGCATACGGCAGAATTATGTTTTTAAGTTTTGAGAAAAGCATCGAAAAATATGGTTTTTCTTTTCCAAGAAACATCTTTATTCCTGAAACAAGAACAAATCCCTGAACAACAATGCTTGAAAGACGCCATATAAATAAGGTGATATTATATGGCAGAGAACCTGCATTGTAGCCTGAAAGAGGATAGGATATTATATGAATTAAAATAACGAGCATACAAAACAAAATGTTAAGATAAGAAAGTTCAGATTTTCTCATATATATGCCTCCAAAGAAATTTTTTACAGTATACACCTGTTTACAGTTTATGTCAATTGACACAAGGAAAGAAATGTATTATAATAAAGTAAATTAAACGGAGGACATAAAATGGAAAGAGCAAGTGGCGTTTTAATGCACATTTCATCACTTTTCGGTGATTATTCAACAGGTGCATTTTCAGATGAAGCAAAAGAATTTATAGATTTTCTTGCAGACTCAGGATTTAAGTTCTGGCAGGTGTTGCCATTTACAATGGTTGACGAATGTAATTCACCATATAAATCATATTCTGCATTTGCAGGAAATCCTTATTTTGTAGATTTAAATAAATTATGCAAAAAAGGACTTCTCAAAAAAGAAGAGCTTGAAGAACACAAGCAGAACACACCATACAGCTGTGAATATGTAAGACTTTATCACACAAGATTTAAGCTTTTAAAAGAGGCATCAAAAAGAGCAGACAAAAAAGAAGTTGAAAGCTTTATGAAAGACAGAAAATATCTCCTTGACTTTGCAAAGTTTATGGCTCTTAAGGAAGCAAACGAAAATCTTTGCTGGAATGAGTGGACAGAGGATAAATATGATGAAGAAACATATTTTGCGTGGCAGTTTATTCAGTATGAATTTTTCACACAATGGAAAGAAATAAAGGGATATGCAGAAAAGAAAAACATCAAAATCATTGGCGATATTCCAATCTTTGTATCTTATGACAGTTGTGATGTGTGGGCAAATAAGAAGCAGTTTCAGCTTGATGAAGATTTTAAACCAAAATGCGTAGCAGGAGTGCCACCTGATTATTTTGCGGAAAACGGTCAGCTTTGGGGAAATCCTCTTTATGACTGGGACTATATGAAAAAAGACGGATACAAGTGGTGGCTTGACAGACTTTCTGTTATGTTTGAGCTTTTTGATGGTGTAAGAATTGACCATTTCAGAGGTCTTGAAGCGTACTGGAGTATTCCTTATGGTGCAGAAACTGCAAAAGAGGGAAAATGGGTTAAAGGTCCGGGAAGAGACTTTATTGATGCAATCAAGGAAGCGGCAAAGGATAAAATGATTATTGCCGAGGACCTCGGCGACATAACGAAAGAGGTTATTAACCTTATAAAATACAGCGGTTTCCCAGGAATGAGAGTGTTCCAGTTTGGTTTTATTCACGATGGTGACACACCTCATAAGCCTCATAACTATATAAATAACTGTATTGCATATACAGGCACACACGATAACAACACACTTCTTGGCTATGTGTGGGAGCTTGATGAATATAACAGAAAAAATATGCTTGAATACTGTGGCTACACAGATGCAAACTGGGACAGAGGCTATGACAGTATTATAAGAACAATTTTCATGAGTAATGCAGGACTTGTGATACTTCCTATTCAGGATTTACTTGGCTACGGCTCTGACACAAGATTAAATATCCCAGGTAAAGCAGACGGGAACTGGCAGTTCAGAATTACAAGGGATCAACTTAATTCAATAGACATAGCAAAATACAGAAAATTAAATAATATGTATAAAAGATAAAAAGGATAAGGATATGAAAAGAATAATTACAATGCTTCTTGTGATTGCAATTCTTATGCTTAGTGGGTGCGGAGAGCAACCTGCAGAAGTTATTGAACAAACAGAAGCACCAAAGATGGAAGAAACAGAAATCGTTGAAAAAGAACCTGAAAAAGCACCTGATGGAAGAACTGTTGCAGTTATGATAGACAATGACGATGAAAGAGCAAGGCCTCAGGCAGGACTTGAATCTGCTAAAATTGTTTATGAAATTATAGTTGAAGGCGGTTCAACAAGATTTCTTGCACTTTTTGATGATTATAAAATTGAAAAGGTTGGACCTGTCAGATCTGCAAGACACTATTTCCTTGATTATGCATTAGAGCACGATGCCATATACTGTCACAGTGGCTGGAGTCCAAAGGCACAAAGAGACATTCCTGCACTTGGCATAAAAAATATTAACGGAATTTTAGGTGAGGACGGAAAAGCTTACTACAGAGACCGTACATACGATAATTCCTGGCACAATCTTTATACAAGTCTGCCAAGACTTACGGATATGGCAAAAAAGAAGGGCTATAGTCTTGATTTAAAGAATAAGCACTTTTCATACAGTGAAGATGAATATGTACCTGGTGGGGAAGTTTGTGAAACAGTTGTAATTCCATATTCAAATCTATACAAGGTTAAATATGTGTATGACAAAGAGAAAAAGGTTTATAAAAGATATGTAAATAACAGAGAACACATATCACAGATTAACGGCATTTTAACTGCAAAAAATATTATTGTTTATAAGGTGTCCAACTACGAATTAAATGACGGAGAAAACAAGGGAAGACAAGAGATTAGTAACATCGGACAGGGAAAAGGATATTATATTTCAAACGGACAGGCAGTTGAAATTAACTGGAGTAAAAGCTCAAGAGGTGCAAAAACTATCTACACAACCACAGACGGAAAAGAATTGCTTTTAAACAAAGGTAACACATACATCCAGATAATGCCAAAAAGCTACAATATAACAATTGAATAAAGAAGTGGCGGTGAATTAATTCCCCGCCACTGTTATTGTATAACGAAAACCACGCGATAGTCGCGTGGTTCAAAAGAGGTTAACCGATGACAAAAATCCTCCAAATATGTTAGAATATTGATGACCTGCCAGTCAACAAAATACATATTTG
>JAZSLZ010000052.1:0-5305 GCA_045535635.1 Clostridia bacterium | reverse complement strand
AAAATATGTTTTTTTATTGTATAATATTCTAAAACAAAGGAAAGGTGATAAGCAATGGGATTATTTTCTAACTACAGTAAACCCGGTCCCGGTGTAAACAAAAACGAAAAACCTAAAAAGGGACTTGTATTATTTTTTGAGCTTTTAACACGAAAGTTCGGCTCATATATAACTCTTAATCTTGCGTATTTGATAACATTAATACCAGGTATTTTAGCAGTCTGGTTTTCTCTTATGTTCTGCGTAAGCGATGTTATAGACAGCTCTGAAGCTGCTTCTGTAATTGTTTCACTCACATCAATCGCTTCAATCATAATAGCAGTTCTTTTCAGCTTAAGTCCTTTTTCATCAGGATATTTTTATGTTCTTCGTAACTTTTCAAGAGAGGACAATGCATGGGAATTTACAGACTTTTTTGGTAAGTTTAAAGAAAATATAGGTAAAAGTTTTATATCATTTATTGTGGATACTCTGCTTGTTTGCATTTCATTCTTTGCAATAAGAATTTATCTTATTTTAAGCACAGTTTTAGGTACTCCTGTAATAATTCTTCTTTGCGGACTTTTGCTTATAATTTTATTCTTTATGCTTTCAATTCCATACAAATGGATTATGGTTGTAACCTTTGATATGAACCTGTTTTCTATTTACAAGAACTCTGTTTTTCTCTTATTTGTAGATGCAAAAAGAAACGGTCTTTATTTACTTTCCGTTCTCTTCTTCTGGTTTGTTATGTACCTTCTTTCAAATGTATCTGCAGGACTTGTAACTGTTATTGTGCTTGGTCTTATCGGCATCAGTGCATACGGTCTTATTCTCTGCATAAACACATATCCTACAGTTAAAAAATTCTTAATTGATCCGCAGGAGAAATAATATGAGCATAAAAGAAAAATTTATAGAAATATATACAAAAAACATTAAAAGAGACGGCGCAGACAAGCTTTTAAACTATCTTATTGAAAGCGACTTTTTTGAAGCACCTGCATCTTCAAGATTTCACAGTGCCTACGAGGGCGGTCTTGCAGAGCATAGCATTAAGGTTTATGAATGCCTTAAAGCATATCTTGAAAGACAGAGAGTTAAAGAGGTGTACGGCATTGAGTACAGCGATGAAACAATAGCAATTACCGCACTTTTACACGACCTTTGCAAAATCGGATGCTACCATAAAAGCTTCAGAAATGTTAAGGACGAAACAGGCAAATGGCAACAGGTTCCAACCTATAACTTTGATGACCCTTTGCCATACGGTCATGGTGAAAAATCAGTTTACATTATTTCAGGCTTTATGAAGCTTAAAAGAGAGGAAGCCTTTGCAATAAGATACCACATGGGTTTTTCAAATACAGATGACAAAAATTCCGTTGGCAAGGCTTTTGAGCAGTATCCATTAGCTTTTGCCGCATCAATTGCCGATATGGAGGCAACATATTTCCTTGAAAAGGAATGAGGGAATGTTAAAATACTCCAGAGCACAAAAAGGCAGTAAAATATAAATATGCATCATCTGCTAATCAATAAAAATTATAAAAAAGCGAAGAAAAGGCCCACATTCGTGAGCCTTTTCTTTGATTTAATGCCTTTTTGTTATGAACAAACTTCACCACTCGGCGTATACACATACGCCTTCGGGTATCCCTTACGGTTCAGTTTGCTCATTCTGAAGCATTTTTCCTATTCCCCGAATGGAAACTGTTTAAAAAGATTTTTAAACAGTACCTATTTTCATCCCCTGATACAGGTCATTATCTGCCATATATTTGTCTATTGTACCCAGTACCCTTATTTTGTCTTTGCTCCATATAGGTGCAACAAGTTTATCCTTTGAGCCGTCACCTGTTATTCTTTCAATTACGGTTTCAGGCGGAAGATATGTTAGCTGACTGCAAACTGTTTTTACATAGTCCTCAAATGACATTTCTTCAAACTCTCCGTTTAAAAACTGCTTGTGTATAACCGTTCCTTTCATTATGTGAAGAAGATGGATTTTTACCGCATCAGGCTTTAATCCTCCCACAACTTTTGCAGTTTCAACCATCATATCAAAGTTTTCACCCGGAAGTCCGTTTATTAAATGCACACAAACCCTTATATTTCTTTCTTTAAGTCTTTTATATGTATTTAAAAAACATTCAAAGCTATGACCTCTGTTTATTTTTTCTGCAGTTTCATCAAAAACTGTCTGTAGTCCAAGCTCAACAGTAAAATATGTTCTTTGCGAAAGCTCCTGAAGATAGTCAAGCACATCATCTTCTATACAGTCTGCTCTTGTGGCAACACTTAATCCAACCACATTTTCGCAAGAAAGCGCTTCTTCGTAAAGGCTTTTTAGCCTTTCAAGGGGTGCATAAGTATTTGTGTTCGCCTGAAAATATGCAATCAGGTCCGCATTTTCATACTTTTTGTGAATTCTTTCTCTTTCAAGTCTTATCTGTTCCTTTACAGGAATTTTACTGTCCGCAGAAAACTCGCTTCCGCCTGATACACAATAGGTGCATCCGCCTTTATTAGGACAAGTAAAGCCTCCGTCCAGAGAGGCTTTAAAAATTCTTCTGCCAAAAACAGATTTTATATGATAATTTAATGTGTGATACCTTTTATTGTCATTTGAGTATATAAATTTATTCATTTAAAAGCTCCATAGCAACGCCTTCTCTTACTCCTTTTGTGCAGAAAACCACCTTGTCTGATTTTGTTAACTTAAGAAGCTGAACCAAAGGACAAAGTCCTGCCGTCATAACATCTGCTCTTTTAGTATCAATACCAAAGGCTTCTGCTCTTTTTCCCACAGGTGTTTTATATATTTTCTCATACATATCAAAAACCTGTATATTCGATATGTTTTTTCCGTCTATATCCGTATGTCCAAGTACGCTTATTGCAAGTTCCTTAACAACTCCCCCAAGTACGCATACAGGAAGAGGCTCATTAAGCCAGTTGTTTTCTTTTAAAATCTCTGCTATGAATTCTTTTATTTCTTTGTCGCCTTTTACATCAGGCTCAAACTGCTCCTTCATAACAACACAACCAAGAGGCTTACTTACAAAGTTTTCAACGGTTGAATTTTTAACTTTAGAAATTTCAACCGAGCCGCCGCCGATGTCTATAACATAGAAACTGTCTGTGTCCATTGAGGTTGCCGCAGATAAAGCGCCGTATTTTGCTTCTTCTTCACCCTTCAAAACCTGTATGTCTATACCTGTAAGAATTTTTACACAGGCAATAAACTGACTTGCATTTTCTGCTCTTCTTAAGCTTTCTGTAGCAATTGCCTTAAAATCATCAACATTTTGCTCCATAAGAATTTCACGGTATTTTTCAAAGACCTTTAGAGTTCTTTCCATAGGCTCTTTTTTAAGCATATTGTCTGTATTAAGACCTTCTGCAAGACGAACCTGATGTCTTTCCCTGAAAATTTCTTTTATAATATTTTCTTCTTTTTGGTAAATTCCTAATCTTAAAGAATTAGAGCCAAGGTCAATTACTCCTAGTTTCATTATATCCCCTTCCGCAAAACGAAACTGCAAGATGTGCAATTTTACTCAGATTTTAACTCCTTGATGAATTCTTCTATTCTGTCCAGTGCCTTTTTAATTGTATTTAAAGAGTACGCATAGGAAATTCTCACAAAGCCCTCGCCTGAATCTCCAAAAGCATTTCCTGGAATAACTGCAACTTTCTTTTCTCTTAAAAGTCTTTCACAGAATTCTTCTGATGAAAGCCCTGTTGATTTAATTGATGGGAACACATAAAAGGCACCCTTTGCTTCAAAGCAATCAAGACCGATTTCATTTAATCTGTCAATTAAATATCTTCTTCTTTTGTTGTACTCTCTTTTCATATCCTCTATGTCAGAGTCACCGTTTCTTACTGCTTCAACTGCCGCATACTGGCTTGTTGTAGGTGCAGACATAATTGCAAACTGATGAATTTTTGTCATAGCCTTAATAACCGCTTCATTACCTACTGCATAACCAAGACGCCAACCTGTCATTGCATAGCACTTTGAAAAACCGCCAACGATAATTGTGCGTTGTTTCATAGACTCTATATTTGCGATTGATGTATGCTTTATTCCATAAGTCAGCTCACCGTAAATTTCGTCTGAAAGAACCATAATTTCTGTTTCTTCAAGCACCTTTGCAATTTCTTCAAGCTCTTCTTTTTCCATAACCGCACCTGTTGGGTTGTTTGGAAAAGGAAGTACAAGAAGCTTGGTTTTTGGAGTTATCACCTTTTTAAGTGCCTCTGCCGTAAGCTTGAAATCGTGTTCTTCATCTGTAACAATCGGCACTGCAACGCCACCTGCAAGGGATGTACAGGGAGCATAGCAAACAAAGCTTGGTTCAGGAATTAAAACCTCATCGCCAGGTGATATAAGTGCTCTTATACAAAGGTCAATAGCTTCACTTCCGCCAACGGTTACTAAAATTTCACTTTCCTTGTAGGAAAGGTTAAATCTCCTGTCAAAATATTTACAAAGTTGTTCTCTTAACTCAACAAGTCCTGAATTTGAGGTATAGTAGGTTCTTCCCTTTTCAAGAGATAAAATACCTGCATCTCTTATATGCCAGGGAGTAACAAAGTCAGGCTCACCAATTCCAAGAGAAATAGCATCTTTCATTTCATTTACAATGTCAAAGAATTTTCTTATTCCTGACGGCTTTATATCGGAGACAGTTTGTGAAATTTTGCTTTCTATGTTCAAAATTCAACTACCTGCCTTCCGTCAACCTTTTCTGCCTCGTAAACAATTCCGCCTTCTTTATATCTTTTTAATATAAAGTGAGTTGATGTTGAAATGATACATTCCATAGGTGCAAGTTTTTCAGCTACAAATCCTGCTACCTCTTTAAGATTTTTGCCTTCAATCAAAACAGATAAATCATAGATTCCTGATGACATAAGATAAACATTTTTAACATGATCATACTGATATATTTTTTCAGCCACTCTGTCAAAGCCCTGATCAAGCTGTGGAGTAACCTTTAACTCTATAAGTGCAGAAACCAAATTCTCATCAAATTTATTCCAGTTAATCATAGCCTTGTAGCCGCCGATTACACCTTTTTCTTCAAGGTTTGCAATAATTTCTTCAACTTCTTTTTCTCCTAAAGAAAGCATTTCTGCAATTTCCTTTGCAGTTGCTCTGCCGTCTTTTTCAAGGATTTTTAATATTTTCTGTTCCATACAAATTCTCCTTAATCCTCCATAAGCTGGTCAAGCTCTTTGGTATATTTATTGGCAGAAATAATTATGTTTGTTTTAAGTTGTCTTATTTCTTCGTTGAGTTTTTTAAGTT
>JAZSLZ010000082.1:0-3888 GCA_045535635.1 Clostridia bacterium | reverse complement strand
GACCGTTTCAACAAGCGTCTCGGTCTGGGCAAAAAAGTTTTTACAGCTTGTGGATAACAATCAGGGTATGCTTGAGGTTGTTAACAGTATGGACATAAGCGAAGACGGTGTAACAGTTAGCATAGGTGCAAAGGGAACACCCCTTGAGGATTGCAGTATTATAACCTCAAGATATAAAATAGGTGATAATATGGAAGGTGTTATCGGTATAATCGGTCCAACGAGAATGGATTATCAGAAAGCAGTTTCCGTAATGAAACATATGACAGAGATAGTCAACAGTAAGATGAAGGAAATTTCATCAGGAGGTGAAGACAATGAGTGAAAACAAAGAAGAAAAAGTAGAAGAAACAACTGAAGAGGTTGTTGAGGAAACAGTTGAAGAAGTAGAAGAAACTACAGAGCCTGACTATAAGGACCAGTATTTAAGACTTATGGCTGAACTTGCAAACTATAAAAAAAGAACTCAGAAGGAAAGTCTTGCAACCTATGCAAATGCAGTATGTGATACGGTTGAAAAGCTTCTTCCGTTTATAGATAGCTTCGACAGAGCAGTAAGCTCTATAGACAAAGAAGATTCATCGCCTGTAGCGCAGGGACTTATGATGATTTACAAACAGCTTGAAGAAGTTCTTGATAAGCTTGAAGTAAAAAAAATTGAGGCTTTAAACTGTCAGTTCGATCCTATTTTCCACAACGCAGTTATGCACACAGATGATGACAGTGTTGGTGAGAATATAGTGGTTGAAGAATTTATGGCAGGTTATATGTATAAAGACAAAGTAATCAGACACAGTATGGTTAAAGTTGCTAATTAAAGAAAGGATTGATATATTATGGCAAAAATTATTGGTATTGATTTAGGTACAACAAACTCATGCGTATCCGTTATGGAAGGCGGAGAAGCAGCAGTTATAACAAATGCAGAAGGCGGAAGAACAACTCCATCAGTTGTTGCTTTTACAAAAGACGGTGAAAGACTTGTAGGTCAGGTAGCTAAAAGACAGGCAATTACAAACCCAGACAGAACAATTATCTCAATTAAAAGAGATATGGGTACAGACAAAAAAGTTACAATTGATGATAAATCATACTCACCTCAGGAAATTTCTGCAATGATTCTTCAGAAATTAAAAGCAGACGCAGAAAGCTACCTTGGTGAAACAGTAACTCAGGCAGTTATCACAGTTCCTGCATACTTCTCAGATGCACAGAGACAGGCAACAAAAGACGCAGGTAAAATCGCAGGTCTCGAAGTTTTAAGAATTATTAACGAACCAACTGCTGCTGCACTTTCTTATGGTCTTGACAAAGACAGTGCTGAAAAGGTTATGGTTTATGACCTTGGTGGTGGTACATTCGACGTATCTATTCTTGAAATCAGCGATGGTGTATTTGAAGTTTTAGCTACAAACGGTGATACAAAACTTGGTGGTGACGACTTCGACCAGAAGCTTATCGACTATTTAGCAGACGAATTCAAGAAAGAAAACGGAATTGATTTAAGAAATGATAAAATGGCTGCACAGAGATTAAAGGAAGCTGCAGAAAAAGCTAAAATTGAACTTTCATCTGCTATGACAACAAATGTTAACCTTCCATTTATTTCTGCAGATGCAACAGGCCCAAAACACCTTGATGTTACAATTACAAGAGCGAAATTTGACGAACTTACTGCAGACCTTGTTGAAAGAACAATGGAGCCAACAAGAAATGCATTAAGAGATTCAGGTCTTTCAGCATCTGAAGTTAATAAAGTTATTTTAGTTGGTGGTTCATCAAGAATTCCTGCAGTTCAGGAAGCAGTTAAAAAGTTTATGGGCAAAGAACCACACAAAGGTATTAACCCGGACGAATGTGTTGCAGTAGGTGCTGCAATTCAGGGCGGTGTTCTTGGCGGAGATGTTAAAGGTCTTCTCCTCTTAGACGTAACACCACTTTCACT
The DNA here is from genome assembly GCA_045535635.1 of Clostridia bacterium. Lineage (GTDB taxonomy): Bacteria > Bacillota > Clostridia > RGIG6154 > RGIG6154 > RGIG8700. The sequence continues at coordinate 1,943 of JAZSLZ010000082.1, read as the reverse complement.
TGGTATTGAAACACTTGGTAATGTTTGCACAAAGCTTATCGAGAGAAATACAACAATCCCAACAAAGAAGAGCCAGGTATTCTCAACTGCTGCAGACGGTCAGACATCTGTAGAAATCCACGTTCTTCAGGGCGAAAGAGAAATGGCTGCAGATAACAAAACACTCGGCAGATTCTCACTCACAGGTATCGCTCCTGCACCAAGGGGAGTACCACAGATTGAAGTTACATTTGATATTGATGCTAACGGTATCGTTAATGTTTCTGCTAAAGATCTTGGCACAGGTGCAGAACAGAAAATTACAATTACTGCTTCAACAAACCTTTCAGATGAAGACATCGACAAGGCAGTAAAAGAAGCAGAAAAATATGCAGAAGAAGATAAGAAAAAGAAAGAAGCAATCGAAGCTAAAAATCAGGCTGACTCACTTGTTTATCAGTCAGAAAAAGCTCTTGATGAAATGAAAGATAAGATTTCAGAAGAAGAAAAAGCTTCAATCACTGCAGAAATCGAAAAGGTTAAAGCTGCAATTGCTACAGATAACACAGAAGAAATCAAAGCTTCAACAGAAGCACTCCAGAAAGTATTCTATGAAATCTCTGCAAAAATGTATCAACAGGCACAGGGACAGCCTGGTGCAGAGCCTGGCGCAAATGAAGCTAACGGCGAAGTAGTAGATGAAGATTGATTCCGGAAAGTAAAAGCAGGTAATAACGCGACGAAACCAAGTGATTGTCACTTGGTTTCAGGTCGCTTTTATGAAAGGACTTATTAAATCCTATGGCAGATAAAAGAGACTATTATGAAGTCCTCGGCATACAAAAAGGTGCTGACGAAGCAGAAATAAAAAAAGCTTTCAGAGGTATGGCAAAAAAATATCATCCTGATATGAATCCGGGTGATAAGGAAGCCGAGGCTAAATTTAAAGAGGTAAACGAAGCATACGAGGTGCTTTCAAACCCTGAAAAGAAGCAAAGATACGACCAGTTCGGTCACGCAGGTGTAGATCCAAGCTACGGCGGTGGCGCAGGTGGTGGCTTTGGCGGAGGCTTCGGTGGATTTGAAGGCTTTGGTGATATTTTCAGCGACATTTTTGGTGGATTTGGAGGAAGCTCTGCAACAAGCAATGCCCCAAGGCAGGGAAGTGACATTGAAATTGCCGCAGACCTTACATTCGAAGAAGCGGCCTTTGGTGTTAAAAAAGAAATCAAATTCCAGAGAATTGAAGTCTGTGAAGAATGTAATGGCAGTGGTGCTAAAAAAGGCACATCACCTGAAATTTGCCCTGACTGTAAAGGAACAGGACAGATTAAATCAGTGCAAAGAACAATGCTTGGCAATATGATGACATCCCGTCCTTGTCCAAAATGTTCAGGTAAGGGTAAAATTATCAAAGAAGCTTGTCCTAACTGTTCAGGCGGAGGCAGAGTAAGAAAGAATAAAAAGATTATTCTTGATATTCCTGAGGGTATTGACCACGGTCAGTATCTCCAGAAGCGTGGCTTTGGTAATGCAGGAACAAACGGCGGACCTTACGGCGATTTACTTATAGGCATAAGAATTAAACCTCATCTTATTTTCACGAGAAAGAATGCAGATGTTTACTGTGAAGTGCCAATCAGCTTTGCAGAAGCAGCACTTGGCGGTGAGATTGAAGTTCCGACAATTCACGGAAAAACAGAATTCAAGATTCCTGAAGGAACACAAACAGGTACAAAGTTTACAATCAAAGGCAAAGGCATCAAAAGAATGCTCGGTAAAGGTGACCATATCTTTACAGTTACCATAGATGTTCCTAAAAATCTCTCATCAAAACAGAAAGAAATTTTAAGGCAGTTTCAGGAAGTAGATGAAGGAAACAACAGAAATAAGGAAAGCTTTGCCGAAAAAATCAAAAAAATATTCAAATAAGTTTACAAAGCATTTTATTTGTGGTAAAATCA
>JAZSLZ010000097.1:0-14684 GCA_045535635.1 Clostridia bacterium | reverse complement strand
CTCTTTTGCACTTTCGGCATCCTCAATAATTTTATCAGCCTTTTCCTGTGCCAAAGATACAATTTCTTCCGCTTTTTTCTCTGCAGTAATTATGGCATTGCTTATCATTTTAGCATCACTTTCAAGCTTTTGATTTTTTTCTTTAAGTGTCTCTATTTCTTTTTCAAGGCTATCAATTTTATCTTCACTTTCGTCAAGACTTAACTTTGTTTTGTTGCTTAAGTCTTCTATGTACGCGTTAACAGCTTTTTTGCTGTAACCAAACATTCTGCTTTTAAATAATTTATTCATCACTTTCCATCCTTTCGGTTTGTTCTATAGGGAGTTTGATTGTAACTGTTGTACCCTCCCCATAAACACTTTCTATTGAAATAGAACCCTCGTGGGCTTCAATAATTTCTTTAGCAATTGCAAGACCAAGTCCCGTTCCTCCCATTTTTCTTGAACGGGCTTTGTCAACACGGTAAAATCTGTCAAATATATGAGGTAAATCCTTTTCAGGAATTCCCATACCTGTATCAGAAATCTTTATGTACGCATTATGTTCCTGCTGACCTGACACAACCGTTATATTTCCGCCTTCAGGTGTGTATTTAAGTGCATTTGAAACAATATTTACGACCACCTGATTAATTCTGTCCTTATCGGCAAACACAACATCCGTATCACCGCCTCGCACATAAGTTAAAATCTGTCCGTGTTTCTTGGCATCCATACTCATTGTGTTTACAATATTTTCAACCAACACTCCAAGACTGAAGCTTTCGGGCTTTAAATGCTGTTTTGAATGGTCAAGCTGTGAAAGAGCAAGAAGGTCTTTAACCAGTCTTGTCATTCTGTCCGCTTCACTGTCTATAACCTTTAAAAAGCTTGTTCTTGTAGCTTCATCGTCAATATCTGCATCAAGAAGCGTTTCTGAATAACTTTTTATGTTTGTAAGAGGTGTTCTCAGCTCGTGAGATACATCAGCCACAAAGGCTCGTCTTGAATCGTCAAGGCGTTGTTGCTTTGTAATATCCTGAAGTGCAACAACCACACCATCTGCTTTTTTGTATTCTGTTTTATAAGGTGCAAAATGAAGTGCTATAACACTGTCACCTATTTCAAGCACACAGGATTTTTCTGCCTGTTCGTCATCAGAAAGTGCCTGTTCAAAGGTTACAGGAATTGCATATTTTTCAAATATACTGTCAAATGTATGCTTTTTTCTTGCATCAATTCCAAGCATTTTTTCGGCAGTTGGATTAATGTGAAGTGCTTCCCTTTCCGCATCAAACGCCATAACACCGTCTGCAAGGTTTTTAAGTATAACCGAAATTTTATCTCTTTCTGAGGATATGTCATAAAGTGTGCTTTTAAGCCTTGATGCCATAGTGTTGAAGGTGTTGGTTAAAGTTCCGATTTCATCATCACTCTTAACCTCAATAACTGTATCAAAATCGCCCTCCGCCATTTTCCCTGCCTTGTTTGTAAGACGGGAAATAGGCACCGTAATGGTACGGCTTAAGAATATACCAAGCAAAAATGCAATAAGTGCACTTAAAAGAACAGCCTGTGCAATAACGGAAAACATTTTGAAAAGAATGTCATTTACTTCCTGCTTGTTGTCCTGAATATAAATAATATATTCAACCTTTTCGTTCATTACTATTGGATAAGCATAATCCATATAGCTTAAACCTACTGAGATTTTATTGCCTTTCTTTCCTGCCATTGCAGAAATAAGATTTTCGGAAAGCTCAGGGCTTGTAAGGGACTGTGCACTTGAAGAAATAACCGTTGCATCGTCACCTTTTAAAATATAATAATTTCTGTTCTCATTAATACCAAGTCTGCTTGTGGAAAAGGCTCTCATACGCTCTTCAAGGCTAACCTGAGCATCGCCCTCCGATGCTGCTTCCTTAAGGCTCTTTCCCACACCTGCTTCAAACGCCGTTTCCATCTGTGTTTCAAATCGCTGAAGATAGAAAGCCGAGATGTTGCTCAGAAGAAATGTACCTGTTATAACAACAACCGAAACAATAAGAAGCATAAATATTAAAATAAGTCTCCATTGCAGCTTTCTGAAAAAACCGCCTTTTCTTCTTGCCACACCTTCACCACCTTATATGTATAGATAGTATATTTTATCATTTTTATGCATTTTTGTCAATTTAAAACCGCACGATTGGTTAAATCGTGCGGTCATAGTAATTATTTCATCATTTCTCTTAATTTTTTTGCTGATTCTGCAAGGTTTTTAATTCCTTCAAAAATATTTTCTTCTGTAAATTCTTTAAGGTATGCATTTGCCTCTAAAGTAAGGTCGCCTTTATAACCTACCTCTTTAAGTGCATTAACCACTGCATTAAAGTCTATATTCATTGAAAACGGAATCTGGTGCTTGTCATTTTCCTTGTCGTTATCATGGATATGAAGTGCCTGAAGCTTAGGTCCTATTGCCTTTATCATTTCAACTGCACTTGTTTTAAGACCTTTAAGCTCTGCGTGGCCTATATCAAGACAAGCTACGAAATAATCATCATCTACTGCCTTAAGATGCTCAACAAAGCTTTCAGGTGAAGAACAAGCCGCAGGTGCAGGTCCATAATACCAGTTGAACATATTTTCTGTTGCGATTTTCACTCCGCATTCCTTTGCAAAAGGCAAAAGTTCGTTGTAAATTTCTGCATTTTCTTCTGCACTTTTATGATTATCAGGGTGAATTACACAGATTTTTCCTCCTGCTTCCGCAGTACATTCAATAGCTCTTTTACAATAGCTTCTTATTTCATCAATGTATATAGGAAATGGCGCATGGGACTGATTGCACTCAATTCCGTTATCAAGGCCGATTTTTTTTAACTGTCTTGCAAATGCAAGATAGTTGTTTCCTGCTAAAGGATGGTCATTTTCCAAAAGACAGTTATTTTCCCTGTCATATCTGCACATTGCAAACATTGAAAAATCCCAGGCATCAAACCCTGCTTTTGCAATAAGCTCAATCGCTTTTTCCTCTCCTATAATTCTGGTTGCTGAACCTATTTCTGTTGAAATTTTCATATTCTTACCTCTTTGTGCACATTTTTACAAAAGCTTCTATCACTTTTGAACCGTCAACCGTATCTTCTCTCTTTGCCTTAAAGCACATTCTTTCAGGGTGCCACTGCACACCGAAAACAGGAAGTGTTTTGTGCTCAATTGCTTCAATTACGCCATCATCAGACATAACGGTTACCTCAAAGCCTTCTGCAACATTTTTAAGTGCCTGATGGTGGTGACTGTTTACTGAAAATTCTTTTCCGTAAAGCTCATATAAAAGGCTGCCCTCTTTTGCAACCGCACCATGAACAAGGTCGTTTTCTTTTCCTGATGTATGTCTGTCTGCAGTTTCTATATGTTGATACATATCTCCGCCAAAAACTGTATTAATAAGCTGAAAGCCTCTGCAAATACCCATAATCGGCTTTCCTGCTTCAAGATATGCTTTACAAAGAGCAACCTCATTTTCATCTCTTGCTTCATCAATATCAACGGCTCCGTTTATTTCCTGACCATAATACTTTGGATGTGTATCACTTCCACCGCAAAGAAGAAGTCCGTCATAGCTTGTATCAATTTCAGGAAGATATTTTGCATCTGCAATTCCTCCCAGATTATTAACTGCATCTATGTAATACTCAGTATTTATTTTCGCCGCAAGTAAAATTCTTGGTTTCATTGTTTTCTCCTTTAGTTTTTTCTTCTTTTATTCTATTGACATTTTTTTGAATTTGTTGCATAATATAGAAGTTATCTGGGTGTGGCGCAGTTTGGTAGCGTGCTTGAATGGGGTTCAAGAGGCCGGGAGTTCAAGTCTCCCCACTCAGACCAAAAACAGAAATGTCGCTTTTGCGATGTTTCTGTTTTTTAGTTAAAGCTTTTATTCATTTCTTCAAACTGCTCTGCAATTTCTGTGAGCATATCTATGTAGTCCTCGCCATCTTTCAGCTTTAAAATTCTGTTTATGGCTCTTCTTACATTTTCCTCAAAATTCTCTTCGAGCTGTGAGGGATGGAGGCTTCTTGCAAGTGGACACATTTTTTTCGCTGCAGGATTCATAACAAGCTTTATTTTTCCGTTTTTTCTGTTAGGAGTAAGAGGAAAAATTCTGCACGAAAGAGGTCTTTGTTCTCTTTTGCATGGCTTTGTGCAATAGAAAATCTTTGCAATCTTATCTTCTCCGTATTCGCAGTTGCTTTCTTCTATGTAACCGAAATCAACCTTTTCAAGAAGCTTTTCCTCAAAGGGGAAAACAAACATACCTGCTGGTTCGTCCTCTTCCTTGCAACAGGCTTTATCACAAAGCACTCCGCAATCTTTTGAAAGCGGAGTAACTTCGTCCAATAATTCATAAATCTTGTCGTAATATTTTTTAAGCATTTTTTACTGCCTCAATAGCTCCATCCATAAAGCTTCCGTCAATGCTTTCAACATCGCCGTTATCAATATGGTTTGCAAATTCAGGATTTATAGGAAGCTTGGCAAGAACCTTAAGTCCGTTTTCCTCTGCAATTTTATCTACCTTGCTTTCGCCGTAAATATAATGCTTTTTACCGCAGTCAGGGCAATCAAAATAGCTATAGTTTTCAACAATACCAAGAACAGGTATATTCATAAGATTTGCCATTTTAATAGCTTTTCCAACAATCATAGAAACTAAGTCCTGAGGGCTTGTTACAATAATAATACCGTCAACAGGCAAACTCTGAAATACAGTAAGAGGTACATCTCCTGTTCCCGGAGGCATATCTACAAACATAAAGTCAACATCCTTCCAGATAACATCTGTCCAGAACTGTTTAACTGCACCTGCAATAACAGGACCTCTCCAGACAACCGGATCTGTTTCATCAGGAAGCAAAAGGTTAATAGACATAACCTGCACCCCTGCCTGTGATGTTACAGGAATAAGACCTGCATCATCGCCTGTTGCCTTTTCTTTTATTCCAAAAGCTTTAGGAATTGAAGGACCAGTAATATCCGCGTCTAAAACTGCAGTCTGATAGCCTTTTTTATTCATTTCTGACGCCATCATACTTGTAACAAAGGATTTACCAACGCCTCCTTTTCCGCTAACTATGGCAATAACCTTGTTAACACTGCTTAATTCATTTAAATTTTCAATAAGACTTTCAGGCTGTCTGCTTGAGCAGTCAGCACTGCAAGTGCTGCAATCGTGTGTACATTCACTCATTTTCTGTCTCCTCTCCGGTGATTATTTCTTCACCCATTTCTTCATCTAAGTCATAATATATTTCTTCATAAAGATACAAGCTGGTATCTTCATTAATTGCGTCGTTCTCAAAGTCCCATAAAACATCCATTTCTTCATTAGCATAAATATTATACGCATAAAGGTAACTGTTTATTTCCAGATATGAACCTTTTGGTACTTCGTATGTTTCACTGTACTGCGAACCAAAGCTATAATTTTCATAAAGCGTAACTTTGCATAAATCTTTTGTTTGAACAAGATTTATAACCTCTTCAGGGAAAGTAAATTCAGAGTCATAGTCAAAATATACATTTGCTATATTTCTCTTATTATTTTTTTCATCATAAACATAATAATCATAGTGGTCAATTTCAAGGTTTTCTTTAAGGAAATATACTATGTTCATTATCTGTCCTTCTTTAATTCCCCATGGTTCAAAATCGCTTACCATATCCGAATTTGCCTTGAACTCAAATGTAACAACATATCTTCCGTCTTTAAGCTTTTCTCTGGAAGAAACTGTATGATAAATAGAATTCAAAAGATTATCTCTGCTTATTGCTTCTGCAACTATATCATTGTATGTTTCTCTGAAATATAATACAGGTAAATACTCTCCCTCATAACAGGCAAAAATCTTACCGTTATAATAATAACATTTATACTGATCACCCGTATCAACAATAGCATTTATATTATTTTCTTTTTTTTCATAGGACAGGTCCCAATAAAATTCTTCTTCACCATCCATATTTTTATTTACTGTTCTTTCGGTAATACTGTCGTAATTTTTAAGCAGATTTGTCATGGAATTTACCTGAGCAATTTTCTCAAATGTTATTGTTTCAAGAAAATCCACCTCGTCGTTTTTCCCACAAGCAGTAAATAAAGATATTATCAAAACCACTGCAATCAACAAACATAATACTTTTTTCATAACGCACTCCGTATTATTTTAATAATTTTTTGAAAATTTCTATCTGGTCACGATAAATCACATTGTCAAGGTCGCCAGGTCTTAAAGTTAAATAAAGCTCTCTTCCATAGGCTTCCATAGGAACGATTTCCTCAAGCACCGTTTCTGTGTATGGAATTTTAATAATCCCTGTTCCGTCAACCTCGCCTTTTAAATCTTCATAAGATGCAAGGACCTGATAATTTTCAAGAGTTTTATATAGCTTATCGTCCGTAATCTGAATAATACATTCCCCTGAAGTCAGCTCTGCAACAAGGCGTTGCATATTTACTTCCGCTTCCTGTGCCGTTACCGAAGAAAGCATATCTTCAGGAAAGAGAACAGTAGAAATGAAAAGGTTATTGTAGCTGTCACCGTTGTTGTCAATACCAAGCTCTTCTATGCCTGTTTCAAGACCGTATCTGCTTTCTTCCATCAGCTTACCGCCTGACATTGTAAAGAGAATATATGAATCATATCTTTCTTTGTTAAGGTTCTGGACAACCAATGAAACACACGCCAAAACAAAAACAACCACAACAATAATATGCCATTTATAATAATCCCATATATAGGCAAGTTTCTGTCCTTTGGGAATATCTTTAAGCTTATAAATTTTATCTGCCACTTTTCACACCACCTCTTGTATAATTATACTATATAAATAAAAAAAGTCAAGAATAGCGGTGTGAAATAATTTTGTTTAATTTGTGAAAAGAGAACGGTTTTGCCGTTCTCTTAACTGTTTTACTATTCCCACTTAAATGAGCTTGAAAGAAGTGTTACATTTTCTTTTGAAACGGTTAAAATACCACCGTCTGTTACACCGTTTTTCTCGCCGTCTTCAAGTTCTATTTTGCATTTTCCTGCCTTTATTGTTGTAACAAAGGGAGCGTGACCTGCCATAACGGCAAAATCACCCATTGCACCTCTGGTTGAGATGCACACCGCCTGACCGTCAAAAATACTGCCGTCAGGTGATGAAATTATTAAACGAAATGTTTTCATATCAACACCTCTTAAGCCTTACGGGCTTTTTCTACTGCTTCATCAATTGTTCCTACGAACAAGAACGCAGATTCAGGCAAGTCATCATGCTTACCTTCAATGATTTCTTTAAAGCCTCTGATTGTTTCAGCAAGAGGAACATATTTACCCTCAATACCGATAAACTTTTCAGAAACAGTAAATGGCTGTGATAAGAATCTCTGGATTTTTCTTGCTCTCTGAACAAGAATTTTATCTTCATCTGAAAGCTCATCCATACCCATAATAGCTATAATATCCATAAGTTCCTGATACCTTTGAAGTATTCTCTGAACCTCTTTTGCAACAAAATAGTGTTCTTCGCCTAAAATTTCAGGTGAAAGAATACGGCTTGTTGAATCAAGTGGATCAACTGCAGGATAAATACCCTGAGATGCAATGCTTCTTGATAAAACTGTTGTTGCATCAAGGTGAGCAAATGTTGTTGCAGGAGCAGGGTCTGTTAAGTCGTCGGCAGGTACATAAACCGCCTGAATAGATGTGATAGAACCTTTTTTAGTTGATGTGATTCTTTCCTGAAGCATACCCATTTCATTTGCAAGTGTAGGCTGATAACCTACCGCAGAAGGCATTCTGCCAAGAAGTGCAGAAACCTCTGAACCTGCCTGAGTAAAACGGAAAATGTTATCAATGAACAAAAGCACATCCTGACCTTCTTCGTCACGAAAGTATTCTGCCATTGTAAGACCTGAAAGTGCAACTCTCATTCTTGCTCCTGGTGGCTCGTTCATCTGTCCGTAAACGAGTGTTGTATTATTTAAAACACCTGATTCCATCATTTCGTTATAAAGGTCATTTCCTTCTCTTGTTCTTTCGCCAACACCTGTGAAAACAGAAAGTCCGCCGTGTTCTTTTGCGATGTTGTTGATAAGTTCCATAATAAGAACTGTTTTACCAACACCTGCACCGCCGAACAAACCGATTTTACCACCCTTTGAATATGGGCAGATAAGGTCGATAACCTTAATACCTGTTTCTAAAATTTCTGTTGATGATGAAAGTGTGTCATACTTTGGTGCAGGTCTGTGAATTTCGTGGGTTTCACAGTTCTCAGGTGCAGGTTTGTTATCAACCGGCTCACCAAGTACATTAAAAATTCTGCCAAGAGTTTCTCTTCCTACAGGAACAGAAATTGGTCTGCCTGTATCTGTTACAGGCGTATTTCTTTTAAGTCCGTCAGTTGAAGCCATAGCAATACATCTTGCTGTGTTATCGCCAATGTGCTGAGAAACTTCAACAGTAAGTGTTTTATCCCCCTTTGGAATTGTGAGGGCATTATTTATAGGAGGGAGCTTTCCCTCGTCAAATCTGACGTCAACTACAGGTCCCATTACCTGGGTTACAACACCTGTTTTTTCTGCCATGTAATTTACCTCCTTTTGGTTACAGTCCGCTTCCTGCAACGATTTCTGTGATTTCCTGAGTGATTGCACCCTGTCTTGCTCTGTTGTATGAAAGGGTTAACTCGTCAATCATTGTCTGGGCATTTTTACCTGCCGAATCCATTGCATTTCTTCTTGCGGCAACCTCACAGGCAAAGCCTTCTCTCACCGCATTCATTATGGCACCCGCCACATATTCACGAACTGCATATTCTAAAATTTCTGCTTCATTTGGTTCAAAAATAACCGAAGTGTTTACACTTTCCTCGCCCTTTGTAAGAGGAAGCACCCACTTAACATAAGCCTCTTGTGTAAGAATAGACACATATCTTGTGCAAACTATTCCAAGAGCATCAAATTCGCCCTTTGCAAAATCCTCACAAAGTGTTTTTGCAAGGTTTGATGCATCATAAGATGAAAAGTCCTCTGAGCTGTTTCTCTTTTCACCATATCTGTCACAGGCACGGGCACCGATTGGGATAATTTCTGCATTTTCATACTCATTAACAAGTCTGAAAATATTTGCATTGTATCCACCTGCCATACCTCTGTCCCCTGCAACAACAACGAACCTGATTTTCTTCTGTTCTCTGTTTGCCATATAAGGACTTTTCTGACATTCAGGTGATGATGTAACGGATTTTACAATCTCTGTTACTGCTTTTTCATAGCTTCTGCTTTTCATCATAGCCTCTGATGCTTTTCTTATTTTGGAAGAAGCCACAAGGCCCATAGCCTTTGTTAACTGCTTTGTTGAGCTTACACTTTTAATACGGTTACGGATTTTCTTTGTATCTGCTCCCATATTTTCACCTCTGCATTTCTGCTAATGCCTTTTTAAGCGTTTCAACATCTTCCTCTTCATAGAAGCCTTCTTCAAATCTCTTTAAAAGACCTTCATAATTTCTTTCAAGTCTTTCAAAAAGGGCTATTTCATACTGTGCAACCTTCTCAACCGGAACTTCGTCTAAATATCCGTTGATAACTGCATAAACGATTGCAACCTGACAGCCTGTGCGAACAGGTGCATTTCTCTTCTGCTTAAGAACTTCAACAATTCTTTCACCAAGAGCAAGTCTTGCCTTTGTGTCTGCATCAAGGTCTGAACCAAACTGTGCAAAGGATTTAAGCTCTCTGTACTGTGAATAAAGAATTTTAAGCTCACCTGAAACCTTTTTCATAGCTTTAAGCTGTGCACTGCCACCAACACGGCTAACAGAAATACCTGGGTTAATAGCAGGCATAATACCTGAATGGAAAAGCTCTGTTTCAAGGAATATCTGTCCGTCTGTAATTGAAATTACATTTGTTGGGATATATGCAGAAACATCTCCTGCCTGAGTTTCAATAATAGGAAGGGCAGTAATTGAACCACCGCCGTATTCTTTAGCAACACAAGCTGCTCTTTCCAAAAGTCTTGAATGAAGATAGAATACATCACCTGGGTACGCTTCTCTGCCCGGTGGTCTTCTGATTAAGAGAGAAAGTGCTCTGTATGCCACCGCGTGTTTTGATAAATCATCATAAATGATTAAAACATCTTTACCCTGTTCTCTGAAATATTCAGCCATTGCACAACCTGAATAAGGTGCAACATACTGAAGAGGAGCAGACTCTGAAGCAGATGCAGAAACAACGATTGTATATTCCATGGCACCGTTTGCTTCAAGCTCATTCACAAGCTGAACAACAGATGTGTTTTTCTGACCGATTGCAACATAAATACATATTACATCGGAATTTTTCTGATTAATAATTGTATCTACTGCGATTTCAGTTTTACCTGTCTGTCTGTCACCGATGATTAATTCTCTCTGACCTCTGCCGATAGGAATCATACTGTCGATAGCCTTAATACCTGTCTGCAACGGAACAGAAACGCTTTTTCTTTCAATAATGCCAGGCGCTTCAGCTTCTATTGGGCGTGTTTCGGTTGTTGCAACCGGACCTTTACCATCTATAGGCTGACCAAGAGCATTAACAACTCTGCCCATTAAGTTTTCTCCAACAGGAACAGATAAAACTCTTCCTGTTCTCTTAACAACAGAGCCTTCTTTAATATTACTTGTATCTGACAAAAGTACCGCAGAAACAGTTTCTTCTTCAAGGTTCTGTGCCATACCAAAGCTTCCGTCTTCAAATTCAAGAAGCTCACTTGACATACAGTCTCTGATTCCGTAAACACCTGCAATACCGTCACCAACAAAAACAACTGTTCCCGTTTCGTTCATTTCAATACGGGATTTGTAGTTTTTGATTTGTTCTTTTATAATAATGCCGATTTCTTCTGCCTTTGTGCTCATTTGCTAATCACTTCCTTTACATTGCCAAGACTCTTTCTTATACTTCCGTCTATAATCTTACCGTCAATTTCCACAACAATACCGCAAATAAGTGATTTATCAACTTTAACATCAAGCACCACTTTTTTGCCATAAGCTTTTTCAAGCTTTTCTTTAAGCTTTGTCTTTTCTTCTTCTTTAAGCTCTGTTGAGCTTGTAACCTTTGCAACGGCTACATTTTCATATAAATCCAAAAGCTCTTTATAAATTTCAACACATTCGAAAAACTCTGATATTTTATCCTTTTCACAAAGAAGCTTAACAAAGCTAACAACGTGCTCTTCAAGGCTTTTACCAAAAGCTTCTTCAATTGCATCCACTCTTTCGGATTTAGGGATCGAAAAAGAATTTAAAAAGTCTATATATTCGCTATTTTGATTAAAAACGGTTTTAACGGTTTCAAGAGAGTCAAAATACTCCCTTTGCTTACCTTCTTCAACTGCTAAAGTAAACAAAGCGGAGGCATATTCTCTGCCCATTTTCATTTTTTATTCTCCTAAATTATCAATAAAAGACTCAATGAAACTATGATGATCCTCTTCCTTAATTTCACGGTCAAGAATTTTCTCCGCAAGTAATGAAGAAACATCAACTATTTCTTTTTTGATTTTTTCTTCTGACTTCTTGTATTCAAGCTCTGCTTCTTTTTCCGCACGGCGCATAATTGCATCGGCTTTTTCATTAGCCTGTTCAACTATTTTTTCACCGCGGTTATAGGCAACTGCTTCTGCATCTTTGATAATGCTTTCAGCTTCCTCTTTTGCAGACTTCATTTTATTTTCCCATGCGTTTTTATTTTCTTCGGCACTTTGTTCTGCCTTTGACGCATTTTCATACTGCATATCAATTTCATTTTTTCTTTTTTCAACCACGTTTTCAACAGGTTTAAAAAGGAACTTTTTGATTATGATATAAATAATTACAAGGTTAGCCAGAGATATGATTATTTGCCATAAGTTGACAGAAATAACGTCTAATGTCTGCATTTATATCTCCTTTCGCACCACATTCAGAACTTAACCAATAGTTTTGATTAAAATATTAACCAAAAGATTAGGTGCAACGAAAATAAGAAGAATTGCAATAACAAGTGCATAAAGACCTGTTGTTTCTGCAATAGCACAACCCATAAGCATTGTTGATGTTACATCACCTTTACATTCAGGCTGACGACCAATAGCTTCACAAGCCTTTGCAACTGCGTTACCTTCACCGATACCAGGGCCGATACCTGCAATCATAGCTGTACCTGCACCAAGTGCACAACATCCTAAAATAATACCTACTGCGATTTCTAACATTTTAATTTCCTCCATTTATCTTTATTTTTTGTTTTTTTAATTTTCTTTTTTCATATTCCTCTGCAGGGAAGCCACCTGCCACATAAAGCATTGTAAGCATCGCAAAAATGTATGCCTGTAAGCATCCGCTGAATATGTCAAAATACAAAGAAAGAATTGCAGGGAGACCAATCTGAAGGAATGGAAATTCCCCTAAAAAGCCTGGCAAAAAGCCTAAAATAAGCTTTGTGAGTCCCTGAAGCCCAACTGCTATAAGCACCGAAATAACCGAGCCTGAAATAACGTTTCCGTAGTGACGAAATGCCATTGAAACAGGAGTTGCAATTTCACCGATAATATTAAGAGGTGCCATTGCAATTGGATTTGCAAAGCTTTTCATATATGTTATTGGTCCTGCTTTCATCTTATAATATGTTATAAGCACGAAAACAAGTATTGCCCAACCTGCCGTTACATTTATATCAGAGGTTGGTGGGAAAAGTCCCATAAGTGTTACAAGGCTTGACATTGCAGAAAGAAGAAGAATACTTGCAATAAATGGTGCAAAGCCCATAAAATATTCGCCCATATTTCCTTTTACAAGCTTGTTTACAAGTTCAACGAGCCACTCTGTTATATACTGTCTTTTGGTGGTTGCCTTAACTGCAATTCCGTGTGTCATATAAAGACAAAGACCAAGTATTGCAATCATAACAAGCCAGGAATTGACCTGCGACTCGCCTATAATTAAATTCTGAACAGGGAACGGGATTTCAAAATAAATCTGTGCACCTGTGATTGATATACCCTCCGACGGACCTTTCGTAAGAATTTTTATAATCATTCCCACCACAAAAGGAATTGTCATCATTAAAATATAAAGTATATCAAGGGCAATAAAGCCTTTTGATTTTTTCATTTAGCTTTAATTCTCCTTTCTGTTAAACAAAGGTCTGAGTGCTATGGCAATTCGTGGAAACAGAAGCGGAATTAGGCTAGACCAGATATTAAAAATTGGCACAGCAACTCCAATCGCCACCACTACAAACAAGAAAAAAGTTCTTAATGACTGAGAAGCTTTAATAGCGGTTTTTGCATCCTTTTCGTCCTTTTCAAGTGCCTTTTGTATAGAAATTCCCATAAAGAGAAAATTAAGCACAACTGCAGTCGCTGAAAGGATATTCCCAAGCAAAACCGTATAGTCCCATTTTTGCATAACAAGAAACACCGATTCCATAATAACACTAAAAAGAATCACAAAATATGCTATGTATTTTGTTTCTTTAATAACAACATCACTGATTTTAGTCACTACACTTCTCCTTTTACCATATTAATCCTATTATAACACACAAACGCATATTTTACAACAAGTTTAACTAAATTTTTGATTTGCCATTCACAGCAACAAACAATCTGCAGAAAATAATCATAATATGTTTATAAATTGCTCATTCAGGCTATACTAACTTAAAAGGAGTGATTAACTTGAAAGTTCCTTTCACGTTAATCCTCCGGCGGATTTGATTGCCCATGCGAAATTTTCTTCACATTCATTCAGAAACGCACATGGGCGTAAAAATCTCTTATCATCCCTTGCCATACGGATAAGAGAAATCAAATTACTATTTGTGCCGATGTATGGCGGCGGAATGGAGATTTTTTATGATAGAACAAGATACAGTAAAGCTTTTAAGAGAATGTGATGCAGGAATAAAAATGGGCGTTTCCTCAATTGAAGAAGTGCTTCCCAAGGTTTCTGACAAGAAATTTGAAGAAAAGCTTACAATTTGTAAAAATGAACACGAAAAGCTTGACAAAGAGCTTCAAGGTCTTTTAGACAAATACCACGACGACGGCAAAGAGCCAAGTCCTATGGCAAAAGGGATGTCAAGGCTTAAAACCAATATAATGCTTGAAATGAACGAGTCAGACAAGGTAATTGCCGACCTTATGACAGACGGTTGCAATATGGGTGTAAAATCATTAAACAAATATCTTAACCAGTACCAGGCTGCAAACGAAATTTCTAAAGATATTACAAAGCGTCTTATTAACCTTGAAGAAAAACTTGCAATTGATATAAGGCAGTATCTTTAAGGTTTTATAATTTTTTGTTGTGGGGCTTGTCCCCATATAAATACTAACCTTATCTAAACTATACTATACTAACCTAACCTGTGGTTCCATTTGGTTGCCATTTGGTTGCCATTTGGTTGCCATTTGGTTGCCATTGCGTAAATAAAGCAAAAACCCAATGCTTTCTACATCATTGGGGCAGCCAAAATTACTGTAGGGACAGATGACCACATCTGTCCGAGTTCAGTGCGATGTCAGTGTGGCACCTACAATCCGGACTCTGCTAATTAATATAAAAAGTAAGTAATCCCGATTGTTTTCAATAAACAATCGGGATTAATGATATAAATTTTTCTTAAACTG
>JAZSLZ010000025.1:0-4428 GCA_045535635.1 Clostridia bacterium | reverse complement strand
GTCATTCTGCCTCTCATTACTCTTCTGTATTTAACTCTCTTTGGTAATAACATTATTTATTCTCCCCTTTCTTTTTATTTGTTCCAGGAAGAACTTCACCTTTGTAGATCCAAACTTTAACACCGTTTTTACCGAAAGTTGTATCAGCTTCTGCAAAACCGTAGTCAATGTCAGCTCTGATTGTCTGCAAAGGAATAGTACCTTCATGATACTGTTCGCCACGAGCGATTTCTGCACCGCCTAAACGTCCTGAACAGCAAGCTTTAATACCGCTTGCACCTGCTTTAGTTGTTCTGCTCATAGCCTGCTTCATAGCTCTTCTGAAAGAAATTCTCTTTTCGAGCTGTGCAGCGATGTTTTCAGCAACTAAAACTGCGCATAAATCTGGCTGTTTAACTTCAATTACGTTAATTTCAACCTTTTTACCTGTCATCTTTGTAAGATGAGCGATTGTTTTTTCTATACCTTCACCTTTTTTACCGATGATGAAAGCTGGTCTAGCAACATGAAGAGAAATTCTTATCTTGCTTGATGGCTTTTCGATTTCGATTTTAGCAACGCCGGCATCAAAGTGAGTCTTTTTAAGATATTTTCTCACATTGTAATCTTCAACTAAGCTATCGCCGAAGTCTTTTGAGTTAGCGTACCATTTAGAATCCCAGTCCTTAATAACGCCGACTCTGAGTCCGTGTGGATTAACCTTCTGACCCATGTTTTTAACCTCCTTTTGGTTTACTGTCTTTCTTTGAGAACGAGAGTAATATGACTTGTTCTCTTTCTAATTCTGAAAGCTCTACCCTGAGCTCTTGGCATTATTCTCTTAAGAATAGGGCCGCCGTTAGCAAATGCTTCTGCTACATATAACTTTTCAACGTCCATGTTATGATTGTTTGTAGCGTTTGCAATCGCTGAATTTAATAACTTTATAAGATATTCTGAAGCAGCTTTAGGAGTATTGTTTAAAATACCGATTGCTTCAGCAACAGATTTATTTTTAATTAAATCTAACACGATTTTCACTTTACGAGGTGAAATACGTGCATAACGAAGGATTGCTTTTGCCTCCATTATTGCTACCTCCTCTCCGGAATCAATAAAATTTATTATCTAACACCACTTGTTTTTGCACCTGCGTGTCCTTTGTAAGTTCTTGTAGGAGCAAATTCGCCTAATTTATGTCCAACCATGTCTTCTGTCAAATATACAGGCACATGTTTTCTTCCATCATGAACAGCGATTGTGTGACCAATCATATCAGGGAAGATTGTTGAGCTTCTTGACCAAGTCTTTAAAACTCTTTTTTCGCCTGCTTCGTTCATTTCAATAACTCTTTTTAAGAGTTTTTCATCGACGAAAGGACCTTTTTTAACTGATCTACTCATGGTTTACCTCCTATTATTTCTTATTTCTTCTCTTAACGATAAACATATCTGACTTCTTGTTCTTCTTTCTTGTCTTCAAACCAAGAGCAGGTTTACCCCAAGGAGTAACAGGACTTGGTCTACCGATAGGTGATTTACCTTCACCACCACCGTGAGGGTGATCACATGGGTTCATAACAACACCACGAACTGTAGGTCTGATACCTTTATATCTTGTTTTACCGGCTTTACCAACTTTGATATTTTCATGATCTGAATTACCAACTTCACCGATAGTAGCTTTACATTCAATGCTAACCATTCTAACTTCACCGGATGGAAGTCTTACCTGAGCATATTTGCCTTCTTTAGCCATAAGCTGAGCTGAGTTACCAGCTGCTCTAACCATCTGAGCACCTTTGCCAGGTACTAATTCGATACAGTGAATTAATGTACCAACAGGAATGTCTTTGATTTTAAGTGCGTTACCAGGTTTGATATCTGCGCCTTCACCTGATAAAACAACGTCGCCATCTTTAAGACCGAGTGGAGCGATGATGTATGTTTTTTCACCATCTTCGTACTGGAGAAGAGCGATGTTAGCTGATCTGTTTGGATCGTATTCGATACCGATAACAGTAGCTTTCATACCGTCTTTCTTTCTCTTAAAGTCGATGATTCTGTATTTGATTTTGTTACCGCCACCTCTGTGACGAACAGTGATTCTTCCGTATGAGTTTCTACCTGCTTTTTCTTTCTTTGTTTCAAGCAAACTTTTTTCAGGAGACTTTTTAGTGATTTCCTCGAATGTTGAAACGGTCATATTTCTTCTTGCAGGAGAAGTCGGATTATACTTCTTTATAGCCATTTGTTTTCAACTCCTTCACTTTAATTAAGCCATACCATCAAAAAATTCAATAGTTTTGCTATCAGGCTTTAATGTTACGATTGCTTTCTTCCAGTCAGCTCTCTTACCTACATGTACGCCCATTCTCTTGGTTTTACCCATATATCTCATTGTGTTAACCTTAGCAACTTCAACTTTAAATAACTGTTCAACAGCGATTTTAATGTCGATCTTAGTAGCTTTTGGGTCTACTTCAAAAGTATATCTTTTATTTGCTATGTCTTCCATTGAATTTTCAGAGATGATAGGTCTTTTAATAATGTCCTGATACATCATTATGCGTACACCTCCTCTAATTTCTTAACAGCATTCTGATCAATAACGAGTTTGTCAGCCTTTAATAATTCATATACGTTTAACGCACCTGTGAATGATGCTTCAACACCCTCGATATTTCTTGCTGATTTGTAAACCTTTTCGTTAGGTTCAACAGTTACAATTAATGCTTTTTTAGCTTCGATAGCGTTTAAGAGATTTGCAACTGTCTTTGTTTTGATTTCTGCAACATCGAGATTATCGATAACTGCGATTTTTCCTTCAGCAACTTTTGAAGATAAAACTGCTTTAAGTGCGAGCTGTTTCATTTTCTTATTGATGCTGTATCTGTAATCTCTTGGCTTAGGACCTAAAGCAATACCACCATGAATCCACTGTGGTGAACGGATAGAACCCTGTCTTGCTCTGCCTGTGCCCTTCTGACGCCATGGCTTAATGCCACCGCCGCTAACTTCTGCTCTTGTTTTTGTGCTCTGAGTACCCTGTCTCTGATTTGCAAGGTAGTTTTTAACTACTTCGTGAACAACTGCAGGATTTGCTTCAACACCGAAAACTTTTTCGTTTAATTCAACGGTACCGATTTCTTTACCGTCCATATTATATAAAGCCACGTTAGGCATGTGTAACTCCTCCTTCCTCTATTACTGTGCTTTAACAGCACTCTTAACTATTACTAATCCACCTTTAGGACCCGGAATAGCACCGCGAACTAAAAGTAAGTTCTTTTCAACATCAACGCAAACAACATCAAGATTCTGAATTGTAACTGTGTCGCAACCCATGTGACCTGGTAATTTCTTACCTTTGAATACTCTTGATGGGTCTGAGCATGCACCCATTGAACCTGCATGACGATGAACCGGACCAGTACCATGAGTTTCTTTAAGTCTGTGCTGGTTATGACGTTTGATAGCACCTGCAAAACCGTGACCTTTGCTTGTACCTGTGATGTCAACCTTTTCGCCTGCTGCGAAAACATCAGCCTTAATTTCATCGCCTACATTCATTGATGCAGCATCTTCTAATTTAAATTCTTTTAAAAATCTTTTTGCGGAAACGCCTGCTTTTTCAAAGTGGCCTTTCATAGGTTTGTTAACATTTTTTTCTTTAATGTCTGCAAAGCCAACCTGAACTGCTTCGTAGCCGTCGTTTTCAACAGTTTTCTTCTGAACGACAACACATGGTCCCGCTTCTACAACTGTTACAGGAACGATTTTTCCTGCTTCGTCAAAAAGCTGAGTCATACCGAGCTTTTTGCCAAGTAATCCTTTTTTCATTTTTCTTTCCTCCTTTTGGTTATTGGTTCACCAGATTGTGAACTTGACCCACTTCCGTCCGATTAGATGAGTTTAATCTCAACATTGATACCGGCCGGCAAATCAAACTTACCTAATGCTTCAGCAGTTTTCTGATTTGATGCAACAACATCAATCAATCTCTTGTGAGTTCTCATTTCGAACTGTTCTCTAGAATCTTTGTACTTATGAACAGCTCTTAAGATTGTGATAATTTCTTTCTTTGTTGGCAATGGAATAGGACCTGAAACTTCAGCGCCTGTTCTTTTAACAGTGTCAACAATCTTTTCAGCTGACTGATCTACTAAAGCGTGATCATAACCGCTGATCTTGATTCTGATTTTCTGAGCTGATGCCATTTAATTTATCCTCCCTTCGTAATTTCGTGTCCACTATGCCGGGTGTTTCATAGCACTCCATACTCTTGGGCACAATGCAACCTCATATACTATACTACATATTAAAAGAGAAGTCAAGAACTTTTTGAAAAAAATTGCAAAAATTTTTCCAACAAGTTTTTAACCTCTCTGTATGTATATATATATTAAATAGGTAGAAAGTCTGTTAAAAGTTAGGAGTTAGGAGTTAG
>JAZSLZ010000009.1:0-14883 GCA_045535635.1 Clostridia bacterium | reverse complement strand
GAAATGAGAAGCGACGCCGAACCAGTTGGTGTTCGTTTTGGCGGTGATATTGATGTTACCATTGACCAGAACGGTGAAATTCAGGTTCAGCACAAAAACTGCGAAGAGGTTTTAGCTGTTCCTTATGATACACCAATTGTTGGTTACGACTGCAAAAATGTTAACACATTAAGACTCTGGAGTGCAAAGGTTATTGGCGAAGAGCTTGACTTTTCTGAATTCAGTCACGGCGATTACCTTAAATCAGTAGAAGATAAATACAACACAGAATTAATTTCAAATGTTCTTTATCCTGACGACTCAACTTATGAAGGTAAAAAACTCCGTCTTAAACAGGAATACTTCTTCGTTTCTGCAGGTCTTCAGAGCATTGTTAAAAAACATAAAAAGCTTGGCCTTTCTATGGAAACTTTCTATGAAAATCACGCAGTTCATATTAACGATACTCACCCATCACTTGCAATTGCAGAGCTTATGAGAATATTAATCGACGAAGAAAATATTCCATGGGCAACAGCTTGGGAAATCACAAAGAAAACTATGGCTTACACAAACCATACAATTATGGCTGAAGCTTTAGAAAAAATTGACATTAATCTTATGAAATCTCTCTTACCTAGAATTTATATGATTATTGACGAAATCAACAAGAGATTTGACTACGCTATCTATGAAAAATACGGTGATAGCTTTGAAAAGAAATCAAAAATGTCTATTCTCTGGGACGGCAAAGTAAGAATGGCTAACCTTGCAATCGTTGGTTCACATTCTGTTAACGGTGTTGCCGCACTTCATACAGACATTCTTAAAAATCAGGAATTAAAAGACTTCAACGAGTTCTTCCCTGATAAATTCAACAACAAAACAAATGGTATTACACACAGAAGATGGCTCATCTCTGCTAATCCTGAGCTTTCAAATCTTCTCTGCGAAGCTATCGGCGACAAATGGATAAAAGATCCTGAAAGACTTGAAGACTTACTTCCATTTGCAGATGATAAAAACTTCAAAGAACAGTTCAGAGCAGTTAAGCACAGTAAAAAGCTTGAATTTATCGACTATGTAAACCACACATTTGATACAAAGCTTGAATCACATTCTCTTTATGGAACACAGGTTAAGAGACTTCACGCATACAAGAGACAGACTCTTAACATTTTATATGTAATGCATCTTTACAATCAGATTCTTGAAAATCCTGATATTGATATGCAGCCAAGAACATTCGTTTTCGGTGCAAAAGCTTTCTCAAGCTACAGTCTTGCAAAGAGAGTTATTAAATTAATCAACGCAGTTGCAGCTAAAGTTAACAACGATCCTATCGTTCGCGGAAGACTTAAAGTTATCTTTATTCCTAACTACAACGTTGACCTTGCACAGAGAATTATTCCTGCATCTGATATTAGTATCCAGATTTCTACAGCATCAAAAGAAGCATCAGGTACAAGTAATATGAAATTTATGATGAACGGTGCTATCACACTTGCAACTATGGACGGTGCAAATGTTGAAATTCACGAAGCAGTTGGCGATGAAAACATCGTAACATTCGGTCTTTCATCAGAAGAAGTTATCAACTACTACGCTCACGGCGGTTACCTTTCATCTGAAATTTATAACAACGATCCAAGAGTTAAAAAGATTCTTGATCAGCTTCGTTCAAACTTCTACACAGATGCTCCTGGTCAGTTTGATGAAATCTTCAACCACCTTGTTACATGGAACGACGAATTCTTCGTTCTTAAAGATTTCGATGCTTATGTTAAGGCAAATGAAAAGATTGCAGCAATGTATCAGGATAAAGAAAACTGGTACAGAAGTGCAATTATAAACATTGCTAAATCAGGCAGATTCTCATCAGATAACACAATCAGAAACTATGCTAACGACATCTGGGGCATTAACCCAACATTCGTAAAATAATGATTTACTATAATTCATGGGACAAAAAATGCAAATCTGTTTTCGGGGCAGTTGTAAAAGATACTGAAGTTACTTTTACAGTTTTTACAGATAACTGCACAGAAGCATACCTTTGCATTAACAACACCGAAATAAAAATGGAGAAGAAAGACAACAGTTTTTTCTGCACCTATAAAGCAGAAAAGTGCGGACCTATAACTTATTTCTTCAGACTTATTTCAAACAATGTGTTTACAATCTATATAGGAAAAGGAACAAGGGGAAATTCAGAATTTTCCCTTGTTTGTCCTACTCTTAAGCATCAGCTTACTGTTACAGAAGAAATGCCTTCCCTGCCAAAATGGTACACAGATGGCATTATGTATCAGATTTTTCCTGACAGATTTGCAAAATCAGGCGAAATAAGACAGATAAAAGAAAACAGTCATATTTATAATGACTGGTATGAAATTCCAAAGTATATCAAAACCGAAAAAGGAGAAATCGAAAGATGGGACTTCTTTGGGGGTAATTTTCAGGGAATTTGTGAAAAACTTGACTATTTAAAAGAATTAAATGTTTCAGTTTTATACTTAAACCCTATTTTTGAGGCAACCTCAAACCACAGATACAATACTGCAGATTACACTAAGGTTGACCCTATGCTTGGCAGTGAAGAAGATTTTGATAATCTTATCATGGAAGCCGAAAAAAGAGGGATAAAAATAATTCTTGACGGTGTTTTTAACCATGTTGGTGCAGAAAGTATTTATTTTGACAGATTTGGCACATTTAATTCAAACGGTGCTTGTCAAAGTGAAAATTCGCCATACTCTGACTGGTTTTATTTTAAAGACTACCCTGTTGACTACGAAAGCTGGTGGGGTGTTATGGATTTGCCAAAATTAAATACGGAAAATCCAAAGGTTCGCAACTACATCTGTGAAAATGTTCTTAAAAAATGGACAAAGCACGGTCTTGGCGGTTGGCGTCTTGATGTGGCAGACGAGCTTTCAGATGAATGTCTTTCAATGATTAATAAGGCTGTTAAAGATGTTAACGAAGATACTGTCGTTATCGGCGAGGTATGGGAGGATGCATCAAACAAGGTTGCATACTCTGTGCAAAAAAGCTATTTTTCAAAACCTGAACTTGATGCAGTTATGAACTACCCATTCAGGGATAATATGGTTAAATTTCTTCTTGGCGGTTGTGATGCATTTTACTTAAAAAATACATTTATGACGCAAATGGAAAATTATCCAAAGAGAAACTTTATGGGTAACTTCAATATGCTTTCAACCCACGATATCGCAAGAATTTTCTCTGTTGTAAACAAGGATATGAGCATTTTAGAGCAATTTGTTTCTTCTCTCTTTATCTTCCCCGGTGTGCCTTGTATTTACTATGGCGACGAGGCAGGTCTTGAGGGCGGAAAAGACCCTGATAACAGAAGAACATACCCTTGGGGCAGAGAAAACAAGGAAATTTTTAATATTTATAAGAAATACAGCGACTTAAGAAATGAAAGCTCTGCTTTAAAATCAGGCAGTACCCTTTTTGATGCCATAGATGAAAATGTTTTCTGTGTTGTAAGATATGACCATAACGAAAAATATGTTCTTTATCTTAACAACTCCCTTAAAGAAAAAACATTTGTATCACCTTACACCAAAAAGGAAATTACACTTTCTGCAAAAGGCTTATATATGGAAAAAATTTGAAGCGGTGCAACCTTTTGCACCGTTTTTGGGTATTATAAGTAGGAGGGATAAATATGAAAAAGATTTTATGTATCACTTTAACAATTTTAATGGTTTTAAGCAGTTTTACTGCCCTTGCTAAAGACAATATGGCAGATGTTCTTGCTACTGTTAAAGCTAAAGTTGAAATTCCTGCAGAGCTTTGTGAATTTGAAAGCTCAACAAACGCAAGAAAGGACAAAACCACTTACCGTTTTAACTGGTACACAGAAAACCGTGAAAAAAGCCTTTCCGTTACTGCCACAGATACAGGCATAATAACAAATTATGACTACTACAGTAATGATATGTATAACAGAGCAGACAAGCAGCTTTCTTCTCTTTCAAGAATTGATGCACAGCTTATGGCAGACAAGTTTTTAAGAAAAATTCTTCCCGAATCATTCACACAGCTTGATTATATGGCTTATGCAGACATCTCTGTTGATTTGTCAGAAAACGGTACTTTATATTCAGTTTTGTTCAACAGAGAAATGCAGGGTGTTGAGGTTACAGGACAGACAGCCTCTGTTGACATTCTTGTAAAAGGTGAAAATGCCATTGTTACAAATATGTACACTTCCTTTGATAATATCGTTTATGAGGACACTGCCGGCAAAACATACATAGAGAATAGAGAAGACACATATAAAACTGTTTTCCCCGCAGAGCTTATGTATGTAAAAAAGAAATATGATGACAAAGAATTTTCACTTGTATATCGCATAAAAGACGGCTACGGATATATTTCTGCATTTACAGGTGAAAAGGTTGAACCTTTCACCGATGCAGACCTTTTCCTGAAGAACGAATCTATGATGGATACTTCCGCAGGTATGGGCTCAGGCGAATTCACTCCGCAGGAACTTGCAGAGCTTGAAAATGTTAAAAACCTTATTTCTGTGGAAGATGCAGTTAAACTTATCAAAAGTGAACCTTTATTTGACACAGATAAAAACAGCAAGGTAATTTCTTCAAGATACAGTAAATATGATGACAAGTACAGTCTTGAAGTTTCTCTTGAAACTGACGAAAACAACGGCGAAAGATTTGTTATAGATGCACAGACAAAAGAGCTTAAAAGCTTTTATTCCTATAGCTATTCTTATGATGCGAAATCAGAAAAACAGCTTTCAGAAAAAGAAACAAAGGATGCCGAAAAGGTAATTGATGCAGTTATTAAGAAATATGCAGGTACAGACAAACTTAAAGAAAATGAAAGCTCTGCAGATAACGAATATGTAACACAAAGCTTCACAAGACTTGAAAATGACATCCCTGTTGAAGGCAACAGTATTTCCGTTACATACAAAGACGGTAAAATCACAAACTATTCAAAAAGATTTGAAAACGCCTCTTTCGCATCACCTGATGGTGTTATTTCAAACGAGGATGCCTATACAAAAATACTTGCACACCACCCTATCAAGCTTTGTTATTTAAATACAGGCGAAGAATATAAGCTTTGCTACACCCTTGACCTTGTTCACGGATATGTGGAAATAGATGCAAAAACAGGTGAAAAGAGAAAAGTAATCGGTGATAATTACAGTATATACAACGACATTGAAAACCACTGGTGTAAAACTGCAGTTGAAAAGCTTCAGGAAGCAGGGATTTATTTTGAGGGAGAAAGCTTTGAGCCTGAAAAAGAAATCACTCAGCTTGATATGTTAAGACTTTTCGCAGGTGCAGTTAAATACACAAGCTACCTTAATCTGGAAGCAGATAACCTTTATAAAACTCTCGAAAGAGAAAGCATTATTAAAGCAGACGAAAGAGCAGATGAAGCCTTTGTTTTAAGAGAAGATGCATTTGTTTACCTTGTAAGATTTTTAGGCTATGAAAAAATTGCAAAGGCTGAAGAAATCTTCACAACAAAATTCGCAGATCAGAACCTTATATCACAAGGAAAGCTTGGTTATGCATCAATTCTTTCAGGTCTTAAAGTTATAAACGGAAACGGTGGACTTGTTAAACCAAAGGATAACTTAACAAGAGCCGAAGCCTTTGTTATGATATACAACCTTTTGACAAATAATTCTTGATTTTTCGCATAAAAAATGGTAAAATGGACACAATAAAAAAAGAAAAAGGAGCGAATTAAAATGGAATTAAAAGGTTCAAAAACAGAAAAAAACTTAATGGCTGCATTTGCAGGAGAATCTCAGGCAAGAAATAAATACACATACTTTGCATCAGTTGCAAAGAAAGAAGGCTATGAACAGATTGCCGCTATTTTCCAGAATACTGCAGACAATGAAAAAGAACACGCAAAAATGTGGTTCAAAGAATTAAAAGGCATCTGCAATACAGCTGAAAATCTCAAAGCTGCTGCAGAAGGCGGAAACTACGAATGGACAGATATGTACGCAACATTTGCCAAAGAAGCTGAAGAAGAAGGCTTCACAGAACTTGCAAGAAAGTTTGCTCTTGTTGCTGCAATCGAAAAAACTCACGAAGAAAGATACCTTGCACTCTTAAACAATGTTGAAATGCAGAAGGTGTTTGAAAAGAGTGAAGAAACAATGTGGGAATGCAGAAACTGCGGACATCTTGTTGCTGGAAAGAAAGCACCTCAGGTTTGCCCTGTATGCGCACACCCACAGAGCTACTTTGAAGTTAGAAAAGAAAACTACTGATACACTAAAAGGAACTGCAATTTGCAGTTCCTTTTTTCAATTATTCTCTGTAAGAAAAAATTCTATTTTTTTGACTTTTATTGGTCCTGTTTGTTTTATCTCAAATTGTTTGCCATACCTCTCAATAATCTTAGCAGGTTTGTATATTGACCTTTCTTCTCCATCTGTTCCGTTAAGAGTAAACGCAAAAACAACTTTTTCGCCAATTCTTCCCTGCAGACTATATTGATTAAGTTTTGGCGCGTCAATACTATAGGTGCATCTTACATAATAAAAGCTTTCCTCTATATTTATTTCATATTTTTGCTCATTTTCAACATCATCAATTGCTAAAACACATTCAAGATCATCTAAATCAACTTTGTTATCTTTAAGCTTGGGACAACCCTTTTCTCTGTATTTTTCAAAGGTTGTACTTCCCATAATAAAGCTTAATATATTTTTAGCATTCCTGTGAAGATATGCTCTTGTTAAGCTTCCCTCCTCAAGACTTTCCATAGTATTGTCGTTGTTGTTATTTAAAAGAGCACTTGTTGTACACATATAAACATCATTCTGGGCTATTACCATAGCCTTTGTATTTTGCATAGTGCCTTCTTCGCCCTCGTCGTTCATTTTTGCCCACCAGTCTGTCATAACAAAGCCTTTATAATTCCACTCATTTCTTAAAATTGTGGTATTAAGGTCGTAATTACCTGCAGTCCAAAAACCGTTTACGGGATTATAAGAAGTCATAATCGCCTTTGTGTATCCTGCCTTTACGGCAATTTCAAAGGCTTTTAAGTAAATTTCTCTTAATGCTCTTTCTGACACAACTGCATTTACAAAATGACGCTCATATTCCTGATTATTACAACAAAAATGTTTTATAGTCGCAGTTCCTTTGTATATTGAAAGGCCCTTTGAAATGCTAACCGCCATTGTTCCCGTAAGGTATGGATCTTCAGAAAAATACTCAAAGTTTCTGCCATTTAACGGATTGCGGTGGATATTAAGCCCAGGTCCTAAAAGAGCATCTATGTCATAGGCATACATTTCTACTGCCATTTTTTCAAACAATTCTTCTACAAGTGGTCTGTTAAAAGAACAAGCAATAAGTGTTCCATTTGGTACAGAGGTCGCTTTTGCACCATTATCAAGCCTTAACCCTGAAGGACCGTCAGTTGTACAACATGCAGGTATGCCAAATTCCATAAGCTCAGGAGTAAGACCACCAAAGCCTGAACCGGTACCAGGAGTAACCTTTGAGCAGTTCATCCCTTCCCCTCTTATAAGTTGTGCAAGGTTCTCATCAGAGAGTTGAGCGATAAAATCATCAATAGAGTTTTTGCCATCTGCAACATCAATAAGCTTAATACCTTTATCCCCTGTATATTCAAAGCTTTCAGGCATATTTTTAAGCTTTCTTTCTTCAAGATTTATGCTTCTTAAAGGAACTTCTTCAAAATCAACTTCAAAACCTTTTTCTGTTGTATGTGGCTTAATTCTTTCAAAAGCTTCAACAGGTGCCATAGCTTCCTGCAGCTTTTCAGTTACCACCAATTTTTCAAGTCTGTATGTGTGAATCTTTGTTGCGCTTCTTGCATCTGTTCCTGCATATATTTCATAATTTCCCTCTTCAAGAACATAGCAGGATTTGTTTCCTGTAGCACCGCTATCATCATAAGATGCCATATCATTGATTTTAAATGACAAGGTTAAAGTCTGACTTTCATTTGGTTTGAGAAGCTTTGTTTTATCATAAGCAATAAGTGCTCTTGATGGTTTTCCCAGTTTACCTTGTGGTGCCTGATAATATATCTGAACAACTTCCTTTCCTGAAGTCTTTCCGATATTTTTCACATCAGCAGTAACAATTATGCTATCCTCTGTTGTTCTTGCAGAAAAGTCCACTTCAAAGCTTGTGTATGACAGTCCAAATCCGAAAGGATATAAAACCTTATCTTTTGCGAAGGTTTCAAAATATCTGTAGCCGACATAAATATCTTCTTTATATACAACTCTGTTTTCATCACCAAAGCCATCAAACGACGGATAATCGGTAATATCCTTTACAATTGTGTCTGTAAGCTTTCCTGACGGAGAGCATCTGCCTGTTATAACATCACACACTGCTTCAGCACCGTGCTGACCTCCCTGCCAGATATACATTACAGAAGCTATATTGTATTTTTCTATAAATTTGCAGTCGATAATATTGCCTGTGTTCAACAAAACACAAACCTTTTTAAAATACTTTGAAACAGTTTCAAGCATTTTTTCTTCATCGTATGTCAAATAATATGAACCCATTTCTGCTGCATTATCACGGCTTTCTCCTGCTAGTCTGCCTATGATTACAAGAGCATTTTCAGTTTTTCTTGATGCTGTTTTTACCAGTTCCTCAGAAAGAGGCATCTGCTTCTGACACCACAGTTCAGACGCCCATCCACTTCCGTAATCGTATGGATTTTCTTTTACCCAGTTTATGTATATTTCAAGTAATTCTTCGTTTAAATTAAGGTCGTTGTCTTTTATTATTGCATCAGGGATATTCAATATTTTGTCTGTATTAACAAGTCCTCCTGAGCCCGTTCCGCTTTTATAGTAATTAAGCTGATCTCTTCCGAAAACAGATACAGTCTCTCCTTTTTTATAGGGAAGAACATCATTATTTTTTATTAAAACAAAACCTTCTGTTGCAAGTTCTTTGCCAACTTCTCCACAAGGTGCATAAGGCTCTCTTTTTATTTCTTTAATGTTCATAAAAAACAACTCCTTTTGATGAATTATAGCATACCTAAATTTGAATGTAAATAAAAACATACAAACAAAAAGTTTGTATGTTTTTATTGCTTTTTATACATCAAAGAAGCCAAGAATAAGTATTCCTGCAAATGCTGCAGCAAGTGCTAAGTAGTGCTTCCATGAAAGCTTTTCTTTTAAGAATATTCTTCCCCAAACTGTTGAAACTGCACAGTATGCTGAAATAATTACATAACCTGGAACATATTCTGCAACAATTACCATCATATAGAATACCTGACCGATTGCTTCGCAGATACCGCCAAGAAGCTTTGTTCCATCGTATTTTTTGTCAACCTTTTCTTTCTTAACTGCAAATACATAAATGGCAAAAATTATACCGATAAACATCCATGTAAACTCATAAGCAGTATTTAAAATATCACCTACTAAAAGTTCATCTGCAATTCTTTCTGTATAACCGTCTGCGATTAAAGTGTCAACAAATGTTCCGCAAGAATCAAGTATGCAGTATAAAACAGGTAAGAAAATTGCAAGGAAGCTTTTTGCATATTTTCTGTTTGCATTTAACTGTCTGGTTTTTCTTAAATCGTCATCTTCAAGATTATCAACAAACCCAAGAGCAATTATACCAATAACTATAAGTACTATACCTGCAATAATAGGTCCGTTAAGAAAAACTGCATTTGAGTCTTCTTCAACAAAGGTTACACCCCATACAAGCATACACATAATAGCCGTTACCGCACCTGAACCGTTACAGATAGGTGATGAAATTGAAAGCTCAATATATCTTAAACCTATGTAACCGATAACCATTGAAAGGATATAGAAGAATGATGCAGGTAAGTAATTTATAATATCCTGAAATGTTAAAGGCACTCCGCCAACTGTTACTGAGTAAATTGCGTGAATACCCATAACAAGACCTACTGCTATACCCACTTTGTAATGACTTAATTTATCCTCCTGCTTTGAGCCGATTTTACTGAAAATATCTGATCCGCTCCAGCAAAGCATTGCAATTATCGCAATAATCCACATAAAAATTTCCTCCTTATAAATTTATATATCCGCCTTCTACAAGCTTTTGTAGTGACATCATAATACCAAGTTTTGCATTGTACCAGGTAAGACCGCCCTGGAAGAAAATTGTGTATGGCTCACGGATTGGTCCGTCTGCAGAAAGTTCAATTGATGAACCCTGAATAAATGCACCTGCCGCCATAACAACATCACAGTTATACCCAGGCATTGCATAAGGTTCTGGTGAAACATAACTGTCAACAGGTGCCGCCGCCTGAATACCTTTACAAAATGCAACCATTTTTTCGCCACTTCCAAGCTCTACTGCCTGAATTATATCGTGTCTTGATTCTGTTGAATTAGGAACAACCTTAAAGCCAAGCTCTTCATAAAGATTTGCCGCAAAGATTGCACCCTTAAGTGCTCCTGCAACAACTGTTGGTGCCATAAAGAAACCCTGATAAAGACTTCTCATTGTGTCTAAACTTGCACCAACCTCCTGACCAAGTCCCGGTGCAGAAAGTCTGTATGCATATCTGTCTATGCATTTTTGTTTTCCACAGATATATCCGCCGATTGGAGCAAGTCCACCGCCAGGATTTTTAATAAGTGAGCCAACAATCATATCTGCTCCCAAATCTGATGGCTCGATAATTTCAACGAATTCGCCGTAGCAGTTATCAACCATGCAGATAACCTCAGGCTTTATCTCTTTAACAAACTTTATAAGCTCACCTATCTGCTTAACTGAAAAGCTTGGTCTTGACTGATAACCCTTACTTCTCTGAATTGTAACAAGCTTTGTTTTTTCGTTTATGGCTTTTTTGATATTTTCATAGTCAAAAGTACCGTCTTCAAGTAAATCAACCTGTCTGTATGAAACACCATATTCCTTTAAAGAACAGGCAGATTCTCTTATGCCGATAACCTCTTCTAAAGTGTCATAAGGTTTTCCAACAGGTGATAAAAGCTCATCACCTGGAAGCAGATTTGCTGAAAGTGCAATAGCTAAAGCATGTGTTCCACAGGTAATCTGTGGTCTTACCAATGCCGCTTCTGTGTTAAAACAGGTAGCATATACCGCCTCTAAGGTTTCTCTTCCCATATCGTTATAGCCATAGCCTGTTGAACCTGCAAAGCACTCTGCAGAAACTCTGTTTTTCTGCATCGCAAGAGTTACCTTTGCCTGATTATATTCTGCTATTTTATCTATTTCTTCAAATCTCGGTTTTAATCTTTCCAGAATTTTATCCGAAAAGGAAGCAACCTCTTTGCTTATTCCAAGCTTTTCATACATTATGTTATTCATCATCTTTCATTCCTTTAAAAATATTATTTGCCACGTCTTTAATTACGTCAGGATTCGTTACTATAATTCCTCTGTCATCCCCAAGCACCAAAAGGGTGTCCCCCTCTTTAATACCGTAGTATTCTCGTGCCTCTTTAGGAATAACAATTTGCCCTTTCGCACCCACTTTAACAGTTGAAAATATCTGTCGCCCTCCGGGGTGGGCATATATGTGTTTGCCTTTCATTCTGCACCTCGAAATTCATACTTTTCCTACAAGTAGGAATTATACATTATTTTACATAAATTGTCAATATTTAAGGCAATTAAAAAGCATCTTATAAGAAAAGTGTCCTTAGGGACACTTTCTTTGTTATAAAGTAAAATATACCAACCGCAGCGGTTGGTATATTTTAGTGATATTCTCACATTTGCTCGAGTGATATTTTTTTACAAAAACGATATTACTTCGTAGCGATATGATATTAATTAACTCCCGAAGGGAATATCTCTGTGCAAAGCACAATATCGCATCGCAGATATATCGCTAATTTCGTTAGAAATTAATATCGCTGCCGAGTGTCCTTAAGAACACTCGGCATACGAGGTGCTTTTAATTATTTTTTCTTCAACATATCATTAAGTTCTTTAATGAATGTGTTAATATCTTTAAATTCTCTGTAAACCGATGCAAAACGAACATAAGATACATCATCAATATTTTTAAGAGCATCCATTGCCTTTTCGCCGATGTATGTTGTTGAAATTTCTTTTTCAAGATTGCTATATGCTTCGTTTTCAATGTCATTTACTATTTTTGTTAACTGTTCAATAGAAACAGGTCTTTTTTCACAAGCCTTCACAAGACCACGAAGGAGCTTGTCTGCATCAAAAATTTCTCTTGAACCGTCCTTTTTAATAACACGAAGGGGTACACTCTCTATTTTTTCATAAGTTGTAAATCGTTTACCACATTCAATACATTCTCTTCTTCTTCTTATGTTTGTTCCTTCTTCTGTAGGTCTTGAGTCAATAACCTTACTGTCTGACGCTCCGCAAAACGGACATTTCATACCTTTGCACCCTTTCTGTTGTATGTCTTTACAGACAGTATAACAAAATATAGTATTTTTTGCAAGGAAAATTTTCTAATCATACATTTCTATAGTCTTTTTCAAAAGCTCACTCTGAAGATACGGTACTTTATGAAAATAATTTATATAGTCCTCGGCAGTATTAACAAACCATTGTCTGTTTGTTTTTACACCTTCTTCTCTTCTCTCTTTCGCTAATTTGATTTTTTCGTCATAGGTTGCATCAGGATTTTCCATATTAAAATCATACATAGAAAACCATTCCATCATTCTAACGTGTCTGTATTTAGCCTCAACCTTAAACCTCTCAATATTTTTATCAGAATACATTGGCATATTATCAAAATCACATTCTGTAATATAACCAAGAGTTTTAAGTAAAATTTGTGCCATAATATGATGTCCGTACTCTACCGGATGAATTCCGTCTTGTCCCATTATTTCTCTGTCAAACATTTGAGATAAAGTAGAATTATAATCTACGAACAAAAGATTTTTTTCTTCTGCCAGTTCTTTAAGAAAATTAATACAAATTTTAAGTGCCTCATTACAACCCTTATAAATTGCTCTTTCTTCCTGAACAGGTGTTGGTGTGCACAAAATAACCTCTGCACCAAACTGCTCACATTTTTCAACAATTTCTTTTATTTTAATTTTATATAAATCAATTGCAGACTTTTTCTTATCTTCGTCATCACTTTCTGGCAAATAAAGCTCAGGCTCAATGTCATTTACTCCAAGCATAAGAACTACTTTCTGCGGATTAAAAATAAGACAGTCCTCATAAAGCCTGTTAACTGTTCTTACGGCAGCATCTCCAGGAACTCCGCAGTTAAAGAGCTTAACCCTGTCTTCCTTGTGATTTTTTGCAAGATATTCAAATACTTCCTTTATAAAATGTCCGTGGGTTGTTATACTGTCCCCCAAAAAGCAAACTGTTTCGTTTTTACAGAACATATTTTTCACTCCTTTAGTGACATAATAACAAACCCTGTTATTTTTGTCAATCTTGATAACAAACTGATTGACAAAAACAATTAAATATTATATACTATTAAGATGAAAAATAGCGATAATTTATATAGATTGGAGATAGAGTTATGCAGGAAAACAACAATGTAGTGCAGGACCTTAACGAAATACTTCAGGTTCGTCGCGACAAACTTGCTGAACTTCAGGCAGAAGGAAGAGACCCTTTTGAAATTACAAAGTTCGTAAGAACACACACTTCTTCACAGATTAAAGATGATTACACAACAGAAATGCGTGAAATCACAAAAAGAGGCAGTGAAGAAACAGAAACTATCGAAGCTAAAATTTCAGCTTTAAACGGTCAGACCGTTGTAGTTGCAGGTCGTATTATGTCAAAAAGAAGTATGGGTAAAGTTGGATTTGCTCACATTCAGGACATTGACGGTCAGGTTCAGCTTTTCATTAAAAAAGACATTTTCGGTGAAGAAGAATACAACCGTTTCAAAAAACTTGACATTGGCGATATAGTTGGTGCAGAAGGTGAAGTTTTCACAACACAGACAGGTGAAATTTCAATCAGAGCAAACAACATTACTCTCCTTTCAAAATCTCTTCAGGTTCTTCCTGAAAAATTCCACGGTATGACAAATACTGACCTTCGTTACAGACAGAGATATGTTGACCTTATTATGAACAAGGATGTTAAAGACACATTCATTAAGCGTTCAAAAATCATTTCAACAATCAGAAAATATCTTGACGGTCAGGGATTTTTAGAAGTTGAAACTCCAATGCTCGTTTCAAATGCAGGTGGTGCTGCTGCCCGTCCTTTTGAAACACATTTTAACGCTCTTGACGAAGATTTCAAATTAAGAATTTCTCTTGAGCTTTACTTAAAACGTCTTATCGTAGGTGGTCTTGAAAGAGTTTATGAAATCGGCAGAGTTTTCAGAAACGAAGGCTTAGACACTCGTCACAATCCAGAATTTACCCTTATGGAGCTCTATCAGGCCTACACCGACTATCACGGTATGATGGACCTTACAGAAAATCTCTATCGCCACGTTGCAAATGAGGTTTTAGGCACCACTAAAATCGTGTATAATGGTGTTGAAATGGACCTTGGAAAGCCTTTTGAACGCATCACAATGCTTGACGCAGTAAAAAAATATTCGGGCGTTGATTTCAACGAAATCAAAGATGCCGAAGAAGCAAAAGCAATCGCTAAAGAGCACCATGTTGAATATGAAGAACACCATAAAAAAGGTGACATTTTAAATCTCTTCTTTGAAGAATTTGTTGAAGAACATCTTATTCAGCCCACCTTTGTTATGGACCATCCCGTTGAAATCTCACCTCTCACCAAAAAGAAACCAGAAAACCCCGACTATGTTGAGCGTTTTGAGTTCTTTATGAACGGTTGGGAAATCGCAAACGCATATTCCGAGCTTAACGATCCCATAGACCAAAGA
>JAZSLZ010000128.1:0-4239 GCA_045535635.1 Clostridia bacterium | reverse complement strand
AGCATCATCAAGGTCTTTTGCATCTTCACCGTCAATAGTAATTATTGTATTATCTCTGAAATCTTCTCTGTGCTTATAATCTGTTTCAGTTACTTTCTTTTTATCCGCTTCCTGAAGGGTAGCTCTATTAAAAATATATCTTATTCAATTTTCCTTAATAACAGACATAACCTCTGCTTCATTTTCCCCTGCAAAGCCTAAAACTTCAATAATATCGCCTGATGCATTTCTTTCTCTGTTTGGCCATTTGTTTATTCTCACAACAACCTTCATATTGTTTTTATACTTTGTTGTGCCTTTGTTTGTTATAAAAACATCTGTACCAAGCTTATCATTATCAGGAATAACAAAAACAAGTTTTTTATTTATCTGCACAGTGCCAACAACTGTTTTATTCACTCTTTCAACAATTCTGTACACTTCACCCTCAGGATTAAGCCCACCTCTGCCTGATGTGAGCTTAACAAAAACCTTATCTCCGTTTAATGCAGACAAGCTTTTATCAGGAGGTATAAAAACATCTCCTTTACCGTCCTCGCATCTTAAAAAGCCATAGCCTCTTCCTGAATATGAAAATGTGCCGAAAACATAGCCATTTTTTTCTGCATCAAAATATTTTCCGTTAAAATCTTTTATTATTTTATGCTCAAATGTTAGCTCATCAAGAATAAGTCCCAGCATTTCTTCATCTTCTGCAGGAACCTCCATAGCTTTTGCTATTTCTTTAAACTTCATAGGAAAATATTCACGGTCTTTTATAAAAGACCACACAAGTTCTTTTTTATCCATTTTAATACCTTTCAAAAACAAAAACAGGCAATCTGCAACCACTCGGGAAACAAACCGCCTGTTTATTTTACAACTTATTAAGCAACAATTGATAATGCAACTGTGCAGATAATAAAGAGAACTGCAACAACTGCTGTAAGCTTACTTAAGATACCGTCAATTGTTTTACCTTTATTCTTACCAAAGAATGTTTCTGCACCACCAGCAATGCTGCCTGATAATCCCTGAGCCTTACCTGACTGTAATAATACCATAACAATCAATGCTATTGTTAAAACGATCTGACATATAGTTAAAGCTAATTTCATTTCTTTACACCTCCATAGCTTATCTATCTTAACATAAATACTAATATTTGTCAAGACTTCGAAACATATTTCACATTTTCTTTACCAAGTAATTCATTAAGAGTCTTTGAAAGCTCGTAACTATCTTTTACCCAATACTCCGTATCGGTTTTTCTAGTTACTTTTTCTTCTTCAAAATAAAGGAGAACAGGAATTTCGCCTCTGTTTCGTTTAGCTACAGAAAGTACCATATTTAATTTATCCTTGTTTTGCGAAGTTATTCTTAAATATAGCTTTTTTGAAAGAATTGCCGCATCAAGCGGTTCAATTTTATCAACCAGTACAACAGGTTCTTTCTCATCCCTTGCATTTACTTTACCGTAAACCATAATAAGGCAACCGTTTTCTGTGAATTTCTCGAATTGTTCATATACTTTTCCGAAAAGAACCGTTTCAACAGAGCCGTATTTATCATCAACCCTCATAAAAGCCATCTTGTCATTTCTCTTGGTGAAAATTTCTTTTTTACTTTCAACAACTGCAGCAAATATTACCTTATCCTCATCCATAAGCTCAGATTCTTCTGTTCCTGCTTGTCTTATATCCTTACTGTTACAACTAACACGGCTTTCATAAAGACCTTTAACCTTATCAAGAGGATGCCCTGAAACATAAATACC
This sequence comes from Clostridia bacterium, assembly GCA_045535635.1. GTDB lineage: Bacteria > Bacillota > Clostridia > RGIG6154 > RGIG6154 > RGIG8700. The sequence continues at coordinate 2,483 of JAZSLZ010000128.1, read as the reverse complement.
AAGAGTTTCTTTTTCATTTTTAAGTTTTTCTTCTATATCCATTTCTGGAATATTTGGCATATTAATAACCGCAAAATCATCACTTCCTGATGCAGTGCCAAAAATGGACATCTGTCCCTCAACCTTGTTTTTGTTTACATCAATGGCATTTTTAAGGAACTCTACATAAGTAAACATAAGCTGTGACCTGAACACCCCAAGGCAATCAAATGCACCGCATTTTATAAGACTTTCCACCGCTTTTTTGTTTATGGAATTGTATTTTACCATTCGCATACAGAAATCCTTGAAGTCCTTGAATTCGCCAAATCTTTCTCTTTCCTCTATAAGGTCTTTAACAAAGTTTCTTCCAACATTTTTAACTGCCGCAAGACCGTATCTTATATTACCGTCTTCTACACTAAAGGTTAAAATACTTTTATTAACATTTGGTTCTCTTACTTCAACGCCTGTTTTTCTGCAAAGTTCTATATATTCTGCAATTTTTTCTGTATTTTCTATAAAGCTTGACATTAAAGCCGCCATAAACTGAACAGGATATTTTGCTTTTAAAAATGCAGTTCTGTATGCAACAACCGCATAAGCTGCCGCATGGGATTTATTAAAAGCATACTTTGCAAAATCCATAATCTTGTCAATTATCTCATTTGCAATTTCTTCAGAAACACCGTTTCTCACTGCACCGGGTACAACAACATTTCCATCTTCATCCACAATACCGTGAATAAATTCTTTTCTAACCCTTATCATTTCTTTTTCTTTTTTCTTGGACATTGCTCGTCTTACCTGGTCCGCCTGTCCCATAGAAAAACCTGCAAGTTTTCTAACAATCTCCATAACCTGCTCCTGATAAACTATGCAACCGTAGGTTACCTTTAAGATAGGTTCAAGTGCAGGATGCAAATATGTTACCTTATCAAGATGATTTTTATTATAAACATACATTGGAATAGAGTCCATCGGTCCTGGTCTGTAAAGGGATATTCCTGCGATTATATCTTCAAGAGATTTTGGTTTAAGCTCTTTCATAAACTTTTTCATACCTGCACTTTCAAGCTGAAAAACACCGTCAGTTTCACCGTTTCCAATCATCTCAAAAACATCTTCGTGATTAAACTCTATTTTTTCTATATCCTCAATTTCGCCTGTAAGGTCAACTGCATCTTTAATAACAGTAAGCGTTCTAAGTCCAAGAAAGTCCATCTTTAAAAGGCCAAGCTCTTCAAGTGTTGTCATTGGGAACTGTGTAGAAATAAGGTCTCCGTTTCGATATAATGGAACATAATCAGAAACAGGACTTCCTGTAATTACAACACCTGCCGCGTGTGTTGATGCGTGTCTTGGCATACCTTCAACTGCCATTGCAGTATCTATAAGTTTTTTAATCTTAGAATCTGTCTCATAGATTTCTGCAAGTTTTTTGTTCATTTTAAGAGACTTTTCTATTGTAATTTTAAGCTCATTCGGTATCATTTTTGCCACTTCATCACAAGTGGCATAAGGCATACCAAGTGCTCTTCCCACATCTCGTACTGCACCCTTTGCCGCCATTGTACCAAATGTTATAATCTGTGCAACGTGATCTTCTCCATATCTTCTGGTTGCATAGTCTATAACCTCTTGTCTTCTTTCATAACAGAAGTCCATATCAATATCAGGCATACTTACTCGCTCAATATTTAAAAATCTTTCAAAAATAAGCGCATATTTAAGAGGATCAATATCTGTTATTCTAAGACAATAAGAAACTATACTTCCTGCCGCAGAGCCTCGTCCCGGTCCTACCGGAATGTTATTATCTCTTGCATATCTTATAAGGTCCCACACAATTAAGAAATAATCTGTAAAACCCATTTTGTTAATAATATCAAGCTCGTATTTTAATCTTTCCTTGGCTTCGTCATTTTCTCCATATCTTTCTTTAAAGCCATTAAAGCAAAGATTCTCAAGATAGCCATAAGAAGAAGTTTCCCCTTCAGGCAATTTATATTCAGGAAGATGTCTTTCGTCAAAAGAAAATTCAACATTACACATATCTGCAATTTTCTGTGAATTTTCTATGGCATCAGGAATCTGACCGAAAATTTCTTTCATTTCTTCTTCAGACTTTAAATAAAACTGGTCTGTTTCGTATTTCAGTCTGTAAGGGTCATCTACCTCCTTACCCATCTGTATGCACATAAGCACATCCTGAATATAAGAATCTTCTTTTTCAACATAATGAACATCATTTGTTGCAACAAGCTTTATATTCATCTCTCTTGCAAGTTCTATAAGCTTAAGATTAACCTTTTTCTGATCTTCAAGTCCGTGGTCCTGAATTTCAAGATAGAAATTTTCTTCACCAAATATATTTATAAACTGATTGATTTTCTCAGTTGCACCAACAACATCATTATTAAGCAAAAGCTTTGGAATATCACCTGCAAGACACGCAGAAAGTGCAATAATTCCTTCGCTGTACTGACTTAAAAGCTTCATAT
>JAZSLZ010000007.1:0-7026 GCA_045535635.1 Clostridia bacterium | reverse complement strand
TACAACTCCTTGGCTCACAGAACGACATGGCTACGATCCGACTTATGCTTTGACCTTCAGGCAGTAGAATCTATTAAAAATGATCCAAGACACACAGAAATATCATCAATGCAGTATGCATCTCCAACAAGCAAAAGCGCGGCAGTTAACAGTCTTGATGTTGTAATTCTTGGTGCAACTGAAATTGATACGGATTTTAATGTTAACGTTCATACAGATTCAAACGGATATATTATGGGTGGTTCAGGCGGACATAGTGATACTGCGGCAGGTTCAAAACTTGCAATGATAATTGCACCTATGATGAGAGCAAGACTGCCGATTGTTACAGACAGAGTAAACTGCATTTCAACACCTGGCAAGGATATTGATGTTCTTGTAACTCAGGGAGGTATTGCAGTTAATCCTAAAAACAAAGAGCTTAAAGAGAAACTTGTGTGTGCAGGACTTCCTGTAATTGATATAAATGAACTTAAAGAAAAAACAGAAAAGATAACAGGAAAACCTGAAAAATTAATAAAGGGCGACAGAGTTATAGCAGAAGTCATTGGAAGAGACGGAAATATACTTGACAGAATATACAATGTGCCTAAGTTCTGAAAAAGGAGGAATAATAATGCGCGAAATAGATGCTTTAATTATTACAGAAACAGTAAAAAAGCTTTGCATAGATGCAAATTGTCATCTTAGTAAGGATATTAAAGATTGTATTGCAGATTTTCATAAAAATGAGCCTTGGCCTCAGGCAAAAGAAATACTTGAACGCATAATTGAAAATTATGAAATTGCAGACGATAAAAATCAGCCTGTTTGTCAGGATACAGGTGTTGCCTGTGTGTTTCTTAAAATCGGTCAGGATGTACATATAAACGGAAATCTTGAAAATGCAGTTAATGAGGGTGTGCGTCAGGGCTATGGCGAGGGGTATTTAAGAAAAAGTGTTGTAGGCGATCCCCTTAACAGAGTTAATACAGGTGATAATACACCAGCTATGATTTATTATGAAATAACAGACGGAGATAAAATAGAAATTACCGTTGCACCTAAAGGCTTTGGCAGTGAAAATATGAGCAAAATTGCAATGCTCAGACCGTCAGACGGACTTGATGGTGTTAAAGAGTTTGTAAAAAAGACAGTTGAAGAAGCAGGACCTAATCCCTGTCCTCCGATTGTAGTTGGCGTAGGTATAGGAGGAACCTTTGATAAGGCGGCTTATCTTGCTAAAAAAGCTCTTCTTCGTCCTGTTGACCAAAGAAATGAAGACGAATTTTATGCAAACCTTGAAAAAGAATTACTTGAAGAAATAAATGCTCTCGGAATCGGTCCTCAGGGCTTTGGCGGAAAAACAACTGCTCTTGCAGTTAATATAGAAAAGTTCCCAACACATATTGCGGGACTTCCTGTAGCAGTTAACATCAACTGCCATGTAACAAGACATAAATCGGAGGTGATATAATGGCAATTAAAATTAATGCTCCTTTAACAAGAGAAGACGCAAGAAAATTAAAGGCAGGGGATAGTTGCCTTATATCAGGTGTTATTTATACCGCAAGAGATGCGGCACATAAAAGACTTTGTGAGCTTGTGGCAAAGGGTGAAGAGCTTCCTGTTGATTTAAAAGATGCGATTATCTATTTTGTAGGACCAACTCCTGCAAAACCTGGTCAGGCAATAGGCTCTGCAGGTCCAACAACCTCATATCGTATGGATGCATACAGTCCAACTCTTATTTCTTTAGGACAGACAGGTATGATTGGAAAAGGCAAAAGAGGTCCTGAGGTAATTGATGCAATGAAAAAGCACGGTGCAGTTTATTTCGGTGCTATCGGCGGTTGCGGTGCGCTTCTTTCAAAGTGCATTAAAAAAGCAGAAGTTGTTGCATACGAAGACCTTGGTGCAGAAGCCATAAGAAGACTTGAGGTTGAAGATTTTCCTGCTATTGTAATAATAGACAGCGAGGGTAACAACCTTTACGAAACAGGCAGAGAAAACTATCTTAAAAATAAATAATCCTGTCTAAAGGTGAAGTATGAAAAATATGTTTAAAATTAACACCAAGCTTGAAATCCCACTTTATCAGCAATTGGTGGACTCTATGAGTCTGGCAATAAAGAAAGGAGAAATTGAGTGCGGTGAAAAGCTGCCTACTGTTCAGGAAATGACTCAGAGGTTAAGTGTTGCAAGGGGTACAGTGAAACGTGCCTACGACGAGCTTGAAAGAGAAGGTTTTATAGAAAAGGTTCAGGGAAGAGGAACCTTTGTATGTTATAAACATACAGAAACTACCGGAAGAAAAGAACAGGCAATGGCAGCAATAGATGAGATGTTGAACAATCTTGAAAGTATGGGCTTTTCTGCTACTGAAATCAATATTTTCCTTAATTTAAAATTAAGAGAACGCAGTGAAGAGGAAGAGGGGTTGAAGGTTGCCGTTGTTGAATGTAACCCTGAAAATCTTTCTGCAATGGTTGAACAGTTAAGACAAATTGATAATTTCGATTTGTATTCTTTCACGGTTGACAACATAAAAGAATATCCATATAAGCTTAAAGAAAAATATGATTTAATACTAACAACATCTTTTCACTATGAATATATTCAAAGCATAGTTCCTGACAAAACGGTTGTTACAAGAGTAGCACTAAGACCTACAGCAGATTGTCTAACTCGTATTGTTAAATTAAAAAAAGGCAAAAAAGCAGGAATAATAGGCTACAGTGAACGTTTTGCAGAACTTGTTTATAATACCTGTGCAAATTATAACGAGGATATTACTTTAGATGGCTACATCTCTCAAAGTCAGAGTATTATAGAATATATTAAGGATAAAGATGTACTTCTTGTTCCTGAATCTTATCAAAAATATTTTTCGGCAGATGGTGTTAAAGAAATTGAAGATTTTGACGGGAATGTAGTCGAATGTAAATACGAATTTGATGAAGGAACAAGACTTTATCTTGAAGCGAAAGTAAACAGACTTATGGAAAAGAAGAATTTTGACGAAAAATTTGGTAATTTCTAAAGAAATGTATTGACAAAAGGTATAGAACAATATAATATATAGTTATAGAACAATTTAACGAGGTGTTAAAATGGAAAACAGAGAAAAGAAAGTGCTTGTAATCGGCGTTATCGGTGCAGATGTACACGCAGTAGGAAACAAGATTTTATATCATGCTTTCACAGAAGCAGGTTTTGAGGTTGTAAATCTTGGTGTTATGGTTTCTCAGGAAGAGTATATTGCAGCAGCAATTGAATCAAATGCAGATGCAATAGTTATTTCTTCACTTTACGGTCAGGGTGAGCTTGACTGCAGAGGTATGAGAGAAAAATGCGACGAAGCAGGTCTTAAGGGAATTCCGCTTTTAGTTGGCGGTAACATCGTAATCGGAAAACAGAAGTTTGAAGATGTAGAACAACGTTTTAAGGCTATGGGCTTTGACAGAGCATTCCCTCCTGGAACTGCACCTGAAACAACAATTCAGGCTCTTCACGAATTGCTCGACTAGGGCGGTGAAATTAATATGAAAAATGTTTTGCTGATAGATTTTGGCAGTACATATACAAAGCTTACAGCGGTTGATTTAGAAAAAGAAGAAATACTGGGAAGCAGTGCATCGTACACAACCGTACAGACTGATATTAATGACGGTTTAAACAAAGGACTTGAACTTTTGAAAGAAAAAACAGGCGAAATTAAGTTTGATGCGTGTTATGCTTGTTCATCAGCAGCAGGTGGACTTCGTATGGTTACAAGTGGACTTGTTCCAGAGCTTACCAGCGAGGCGGCTAAACTTGCAAGTCTTGGAGCAGGTGCAAAAGCGGTAGGAATGTATTCCTTTGAGCTTACCGAAGAAGATGTTGAAGAAATAAAGGAAATAAATCCTGATATTTTTCTTCTTGTTGGTGGCACAGACGGGGGAAATACAGAGTGTATTGTTAATAATGCAAAAATGCTTTCAACAATAAATCCTACATTCCCAATAGTGATTGCAGGAAACAGAAATGCACAGAAAAAGTGCAGAGAAATTTTAAGTGATTTTGAAGTGTATGTTTGTCCTAATGTTATGCCAAAGTTTGGTGTGCTTAATATTGAACCTACACAACAACAGATAAGAGAGATTTTCTTAAACCGTATTGTTCAGGCAAAGGGATTAAGTAAAGCAACAGAGCTTTTGTCAGACATTATGATGCCAACCCCATCGGCAGTGCTTTTAGCTATGGAGCTTCTTGCAAAGGGCTATGAGGACGAGCTTGGTATAGGCGACCTTGTTGCAGTAGATGTTGGCGGTGCTACAACCGATATCTATTCTATTGCAGACGGTATGCCTGAACATATGAATACTGTTTATAAAGGTCTTCCTGAGCCTTACTCAAAAAGAACGGTTGAGGGCGACATTGGAATGAGATACAGTATTTCAGGCATTATAGAGGCGGCAGGAGTTAATAAAATCAGCAAGATTTCAGGACTTTCTGAAGAAAGAGTTGTTGAACTTACTGATATGCTTAAAGAAAACACAGAAACTGTGCCAAACGGTGACAGTGAACTTGAAAGCCTTGATTTTGCATTGGCATCCTGTGCGATAGAAGAAGCGGTAACGCGCCACGCAGGAACAATATCAGAAACATATACGCTTCTTGGCAAAACATTTGTTCAGGAAGGTAAAAACCTTACAAATGTAAAACAAATCGTTGTAACCGGCGGAAGTCTTATACATACTAAAAAAACAGAACAGATTGCAGCTTATGCAATGTTCTCCAATGAAAATCCTGCATCGTTAAGACCTAAAAAGGCAGATGTTTGGGTTGACAGAAGTTACATATTAGCCGCAATGGGACTTTTATCACAGTATCATCCCAAAACGGCACTTAGAATAATGAAAAAGGAGTTAGAGTACCATGGATATTCAGAATAAACGCCTTTCTGATGAGGAATTTAACCGAATCAGAGAAGAAGTATTAACACAATGGCCAACAGGCAAAGACGTAGATATTGAAGAGGCAGTTGCATACCATAAAGCAATGCCTGAATGCAGAAAATTTTCTAAAAAATTAATCGATGCAAAAAATGAAAACAGAACACTGGTTCAGCCAAGAGCAGGTGTACCTGTTGTTGAAGAACATATTAAACTTATGCAGTATCTTGAACAGCACGGTGAAGCGGATTTACTTCCATCAACAATTGATAGCTACACAAGACAGAACAGATACGAAGAAGCAGAAAACGGAATTGCAGAATCTTTAAGACTTGACAGAGCTATGCTTAATGGCTTCCCTGCAGTAAACCACGGTGTTGCAAAATGCCGTCAGGTTATTGAAAGTGTAAATGTACCAATGCAGGTTCGTCACGGTACACCTGATGCAAGACTCTTAACAGAAATTACATATGCAGGTGGTTTTACAAGCTATGAAGGTGGCGGTATTTCATACAACCTTCCATACTGCAAAAACATTCCAATGGAAAGAACTATCAAAGACTGGCAGTATGTTGACAGACTTACAGGTCTTTATGAAGAAATGGGCGTTTCTATAAACAGAGAACCATACGGTCCTTTAACAGGAACACTTGTTCCACCTTGTATTTCTCATGCTGCAGCTATTATTGAAGCACTTCTTGCTGCAGAACAGGGTGTTAAGAATATAACAGTTGGTTACGGTCAGTGCGGTAACCTTGTTCAGGATATTGCAGCTATCCGTACACTTCAGGAGCTTACAGATGAATATCTTGCTAAATATGGCTACAGCGATGTAGTTGTTACAACAGTTCTCCATCAGTGGATGGGTGGTTTCCCTGCAGATGAAGCAAAAGCATTTGGCGTTATTTCATCAGGTAGCTTTATTGCAGCTCTTGCAAAAGCAACAAAGGTTATTGTTAAAACTCCTCACGAAGCAGTTGGTATTCCAACAATGGAAGCAAATGCAGAGGGACTTCGTTGCACAAAGCAGGTTGTTAATATGCTTACAGACCAGAGCTTCTCATCTTCAAACCTTGAAGAAGAAAAAGAAATTATCCGTAAAGAAACAAGAGCAATTGTTGATAAATGTTTCGAACTTGGTAACGGCGATATCGCAGTTGGTGTTTGCAGAGGTGTTGAAGCAGGTGTTCTTGACGTTCCATTCGCACCTTGCCGTGCAAATGCAGGTAAAATGTTACCTTGCCGTGATAACGACGGTGCAGTTCGTATCTTAAATACAGGTAATCTTCCATTCTCACAGGAACTCATTGATTTCCATAGAGAAAAGATTGATCAACGTGCTAAATACGAAAAAAGAGAAGCATCATTCCAGATGGTTATTGATGATGTATATTCAATTGGTAAGGGCAGATTGGTAGGTCGCCCAAGATAAAAAACTGTATAAAATCACACATCTTGCGCTGTTTTACTCCTTTGTGTACACAAAGGACACGACAGTCGTAAATCAGCTACAGACTGTGTAATTTTCTGACAGTTTTAAGATATAAAAAGGAGAAATTAAAATGAAAATTATAGATGTAATTTGTTCAGCAGGACGCACAGGTTTCTATTTTGATGACCAACGTGCAATTAAACAGGGTGCAGGTCATGACGGTACTTTCTATGTTGGTGAACCTGTAACAGACGGTTTTAAAGCAGTTCGTCAGGCAGGTGAATCAATCTCTGTTATGCTTATTCTTGAAGACGGACAGATGGCTTATGGTGATTGTGCCGCAGTTCAGTATTCAGGTGCAGGTGGAAGAGATCCACTTTTCCTTGCAGAAGATTTTATTCCTGTTATTGAAAAATATATCAAACCTGAACTCGTTGGTAAAGAAGCAGACGATTTCAGAGGTCTCTGCAAAATGATGGAAGCTATTCAGGTTGAAGGCAAAAGACTCCACACAGCTATCAGATATGGTGTATCTCAGGCAATCCTTGATGCAGTTGCAAAAGCAACAGGCAGAATGATGTGCGAAGTTGTTGCAGACGAATATGGTTGCACAGTTTCAGAAAATCCTATTCCAATCTTCACACAGTCAGGTGATGACAAGTCGGAGGCCAAGCGGTC
>JAZSLZ010000008.1:0-2689 GCA_045535635.1 Clostridia bacterium | reverse complement strand
TCTTTGTGCTGAGCGGTGCATACTGTGATAATAACTGTGGGCGATAATAACATTTCTGTTATAAGTTTCAAATTCAGGTATCTTTTCGGGATAAACCTGCTTAAACTGATTGATAACCTTATCCGCAATTCCGAAAAGTGTTGCATAAACCATATATTCTTTCCAGATGGTTGTTTCAGTTATTTCTCTTTCAGCAATCAAGGTAAATTCATCAAGATATTTTTTAAGTCCAACCACTTCAGAAAGTTCTTCTTTACCTTTATCGCTCAGATTCTTGATGCAGTTTCCAGCACCTTTTATAAAACCGCCAAGAGTTATAAATTTCTGTTCTCCGGCATTTCTTATGCTTTTAACAATATTATTTATTTTTTCAGGGTTCTTGTAGGAATACTTTTCAAGTTCTTTTTCCTGTAGTATACCGTCTTCTCCTGCTGATTCTAAAAGCAGGTTATACATTGTAAGTTCTGCCACAGTATCCGGTTCTTTTACAAGTTTTAGATTAACACTTTCTTTAACCTTACCGAAAAGACCGACCTTTTCCTCTTTTTCAGGCTCAATGCATCCCTTGTTTATCATAGAGAGGATAAGAGCACCGATGATTAGACTTTCGTTCCCCGCTACATCAAAGTTTTGTGCCAGATAGTGAGAAACTTCTATTTTTCCGCCGTTTGGAACATCTCTAAAATATCCGCACTCTTTATTAAATTTCTTTATGGCTTTCTTTCTCTTAAAAAAGAAAGAGATAAACCAAATAATTCCGCCCCAAAAACCAAACATAATAATAAAGCCGAGTATTGTTTCAAGCAATGTTGCATCGCTGTATTCTTCATCGTAGTTTTCGTAGTCGCTGCCTTCAAAGGCTTTGTCTTTTATAGTTTCAAAAGAGGCATCAATTTCTGTTTTGGGACTAACAATGCCTTTGTTCATTCTGAGCATTATAATCATTGAATTGTCGCCTTTGAGAGCAGATGATGTATAGGCATTAACCTTTCCGTCTTGAAACTCTACATATCCGTCATAACCAAATCCCCATATACCTGCATTGTTTTCAGTAAGCTCCATTCCGTTTTGCAGTGTAATGGTTATATGTCCGTCTGTAGGAAAGGTTGACATATCAGGATTAATGAACATAAAGTTTGTTCCATCATAATCTGTATAACCTTTTATAAAATCTTTTACTATATATTCAATGGCATATCGCATTTCGCCATACTCTGAAATACCAAAGCAAAGCTCAACGCCATCATAAGTTTCATTGATTCCACATTTTCGGGACTTTTCGGAAAAGCCCCAATCAACATCCCAATCTTCTACAAATGTATAAGCTCCGTTTTTGTCCGATACCTTAAAATCGGTAATTTCAATGTCTTCTGTGTTAATCGGTATGTAGTTTTCCGTTCCTTCATCAAATGTGCCATTCCAGTTCTGAACGATATATGCGCTACCGTCATCCCGTATGGTAACATCAATATCAATTTCAGATACATTGTTTTTGGCAAAGGCAACTGAGGAACACAGAATCAATACAAAAGGTATTGTTATCAGTATTTTCTTTATATGCTTCATAGGTTTTACCTCATGCTTGGCATATCTGCTTTTTTCTCTTCTGCTTCTAAATAATCACGGCTCTTGATACCAAGTATGCCTGCTGCAATTGATGTTGGGAACATTCTGATCGCACGGTTTAATTTGGTTACGCTCTCGTTAAATACAAGGCGTGATTTTCTTACCATTTCTTCATAAGAATTTACACTGTCCATAGTCTTGATATAATTTTCGTTTGCTTTAAGTTCAGGATAACCTTCGGCAACCGCCATAATTTTGCCCATAGCTTCTGTCAACATATTTTCCTGTGCGTTTACATCTGCTGCTGTGCTTTTTGATGTGATGGATGTTCTCATTTTGATTGTGTCTGAGATGGTTTTGTACTCATGCTCTGCATATCCTTTTGTTAAATCCAAAAGGGCAGTAAGTGCATCCCATCTTGAAGAAAGCTGAACACCGATCTGGCTCATTGAATTGTTGATGTTTTCGTCCATTACAACGAGCTTTCTCTGTACTGAAATAAACCATAAAACCACGATAGCAATAATTGCTACTAAAACGATAATTGTCATAATAAATGACCTCCTTAAAAATATAAAGTTTAATTTTTAACTTATTTAGATGTCAGGCGCTTTGCAAATTCCTTTGCCTTTTCCTTTCGCTTTTTATTAAGCTCAATTTGAAGGCACTTAGGGCATCTTGTGAGTGATTTCGCACGACTTCTTACCTGAGTCTGCCATGAATGACCTTTTTCACATTTCCACCATACGGGAACTGTGCTTCCGGAACTGACATTTTCGGGAGTAAAAGGCAGGTTTTTTTCATCATCCCATTCTTCCAACAAATACGCCTTTTTTTCCTTAATGCAATAATCTTTCAATGTCAAATGTATCACCCTCCACAACGTAAAATTTTAAACGAAAATTTTGTATTTCATTAACTCCTTTTGTCAATGATTGTTTTAAGCTTGCCTGTTCTTGCATTATATTCAAGATCTGACATCTTACACCATACAATTTCAGGCTTTGATACATCTTCTGCATCCACAGCATCTTTAAGAAGCGGTCTTTGTGTATAAAGTGCATTTACAAAAGCTTCTTTATCCACGTTATCAGGATCGGAAACTGCTATTTTAAATGTAAAC
>JAZSLZ010000123.1:0-7198 GCA_045535635.1 Clostridia bacterium | reverse complement strand
CTCTCTTTTCACCCTGGATAGAAACAGTTGCTTCTGTGTAGTTAGCGCCGTCAAGTCTTGCTCTCATAACAGATACAACAGTATCCATCTGTTCAGCTGTAACATCTTCAGCCTCTGCTTCAAATGTAATAACAGAACCGCCTGTTAAATCAAGGCCCTGTCTGATTCCCCAATTTTTATCGAATGCACCTTCTTTAGTGAATCCGCCGATTGTGTAAGTACCGAATGCTGCAAATACAACTGCTGCAATAAGTACAAATACAATCAAAAGTTTCGCAATATTTTTTCCCATTGCTTTTGTCCTCCTTAAAATTTCACATAAAGACATTATATTATAAATTAATGTCAAAGTCAACCTTTTTATATCATTTTTACCACATTACCGTCTTTATCCGTATATGCAAATTCTTCTCCCTCAACGGTAACAATAGCAGTTGCATCAGTTTTTTCGATAATATCTTCAATAAGCTTGTCCGTATCCGCCACTTTTTCATAAGCATACACACAAACATCATCTGCAAACTGTATGTCCTTTATAGCAATATTCTTATTTTTAAGGATATTCTCAACCTTTCCCCAAAGAGAATAACTGCACTTGATTTTAACAACACTGCAAAGGCTTTTTGTTACAACCATACTGTTCTCTATAGCCGCCTTAACAGCTGCAGAATATGCTCTCACAAGACCGCCTGTCCCAAGAAGTGTTCCGCCGAAATATCTTGTTATAACCGCACAAACGTTAAAAAGCCCCTCCCCCTCAAGAACATTGAGGGAGGGAATTCCTGAAGTTCCTGACGGTTCGCCGTCATCGGAATATCTTTTTGTATTTGAATCAAGAAGAATATATGCATAAACATTATGAGTAGCGTCCCAGTACTTGCTTCGCATTTCATCTATAAACATTGTTGCTTCTTCCTGTGTTTTAACCGGTTGAAGTGTACATATAAACTTTGACTTTTTTTCTGTTATTTCTCCTGTTTCTCTCTTTATGAGAGTTTTGTATTCCATATAATAAATCCTCTTTTTTAAATTTTAAATATGCTCATCATAAGTTTTTTAAGTACGCCTTTGGGTTTTAAAATAACAACCTTCATAAAAAGCCTCCTAACAAAACAAATTTGTTATTGTTATGTATATAACAATAATGCACATTACAAACAACAGCCAGCTTGCAGGAATAAGCATATAAACAAGCACTCCAGCTGCCAGACCCAGCAATATGCTGCACCACATTCCTTTTTTTCTATACATATAATACCACCTTTTCCCGGTTCAGTATTATTATATAAAATATTTCAGATTGTGTGATTGATTACAAGAATGCATTTTCCATTTTTGACCAGAACTTTTGCATTTTCTTTTGCAATGTTACTAATACCAAGAGTAGTTCCCACATTTATTTTGCTATTTAATGGGTACTTAAAATTTGTTAGCTCAACTTCTGCTTCCATATAAGGTATTAAGCTTACAGTTTTACCTGATGAGTTTTCTAACTTATACTCTCCGTCTATACAAAGAATACTGCAATTTTCTTCTTCAATTATTACATTTTCATATCTTGTAAGTAAGAAGATATTTGCCATTTCGTGATCAACTCTACCGCCAAGAGTACAAGAAAGCACAATTTCATCTGCGCCTTTTTCTATGGCATATTCAATAGCTATCTCACCGTCTGTCATATCTTTTTCTGCAGGGAATTTAACGGTTTCAATTCCCTTTGGTTCTTCAGAGGAATCAAAATCTCCAAGCACCACATCAGGCACAACATCAATTTCTTTAAGGTGCTTATACCCTCCGTCTGCACAAATCAGCAAGTCACAATTTTTAGTCTGATTAAAAAGATAAGTGCAGCTGCTGCACTCACCATTTAATATTATCAAAGCTTTCATTACTTTTCTCCTGCAAGTGTTTTGATAACTTTTGCAGGATTTTCAGCTCCAAAAACCGCACTTCCTGCTACAATTACATTTGCCCCTGCTTCAATAACCCTGTCAATGTTTTCACATTTAACACCGCCGTCAATTTCAATATCAAGCGCAGGTCTCATTTCTCTTAAAACTTTAATTTTATCAAGACAGCTTTCAATAAGAGATTGTCCGCCAAATCCAGGCTCAACAGTCATTATAAGAACCATATCAACCATATCTATGTAAGGAAACAGAGCTTCCACAGGTGTGCCTGGCTTAATTGTGATACCTGCTTTGATGCCAAGGTCTTTTATCTGTTTTATAAGAGCTTTTGCGTCTTTTGTAGCTTCAAGATGAACTGTAATAATATCTGCTCCGCTATCTGCAAAATCTTTAACATATTTCTCCTGATTTTCAATCATAAGATGAACATCAAAAACAATGTCTGTATATTTTCTGATGCTTTTTACAAGGCAAGGACCTAAGGTGATATTAGGTACAAAATGTCCGTCCATAACATCGATATGAAGATATTTCGCACCTGCATCTTCAACCATTTTAATCTGTTCTTTAAGAATGGCAAAGTCTGCCGATAAAATTGATGGTGATATAATAATCATATCTATTCTCCTCTTATTTATATCTGTTTATCTGTGAAAGTTCTTCAAAAAGCTCAAGATAGCTTTTGTATCTGTTTTCTGATATAACGCCTTTTTCAACCATTTCCATAACCTTGCAATCTGCAGCATTTTTATGAGTACAACCTGTAAATCTGCACTGGTGAGAAAATTGGTTAAACTCTCTGAAATAGTTTGTAAGGTCCTGTTTTTCAATCTTTGTTATATCAACAACACTAAAACCAGGTGTGTCTATAATATATCCGCCAAACTCAAGCGGCAGAAGCGACGCGTGTGTGGTTGTGTGTCTGCCTCTTTCTATTTTTCCCACTTCACCTGTTTTTTGTATAAACTGACTGTTAATTGCATTAATAAGACTTGATTTTCCAACACCGCTGCATCCTGCAAATGCAGTAACTTTATCTTTAAGAAGCTCTTTAAGATTTTCAAGTCCCTCTTCTTTTGCAGTGCTTGTTATTATTACCTTGTATCCTGCTTTTTCATAGGTTTGTTTAATTTCTTCGCAATTTTCAAGGTCGGATTTATTAATACAGATACTCACATCAAGATTACTGTATTCCAAAAATGTAAGCAATTTATCAGTTTGTTTATAATTAGGATCAGGCGATGCGGCTGCTATAACAACCACTATCTGGTCAACATTTGCAACCGCAGGTCTAATTATAGAGTTTTTTCTTTCAAGAACATCCACAACTACATAAGTGTCCTGTTCTTTTTCAAGCACAACTTTATCGCCGATATAAAGTCTGTCTTTTGTTCCTTTCAATCTTCCTCTGGCACGTGCTTCTATTTCACCGTCTTTAGTGCTGACTGTGTAAAAGCTTCCGTACCCCCTTACAAGGATTCCATTCAAGCTCAAAGTATTTACCCTTTCTTATGAATTAATGAATAATGTCCTGCTCAGGCTCTGTTTCTTCACCAGGCTGTGGCTCAGGCTGTGGTTCAGGCTCAGGTTCTGTATCCGGTTTCTGGTCAGGTACAGGATCTGTTTCTTCATCAGGCTGTGGCTGCTCATCCTTGTCAGCTACACCTGTACTGATGCTTAAAACTATATTAGTCTTTTCTGCAACAGTTGTTCCCGCTTCTTTACTCTGTTTAATAACAGTGCCCTCAGGCTTAGATGAATTTACTTTCTTAACACTGAAAGTAAGTCCTGCTTTTTCAATAATTCTTTCTGCGTCTGCTCTTGTTTCTCCAACAACATCAGGAACTTCTATTTCTTCTCTTGCAGGTCCTGAGCTAACAATCATTGTAACAAGGTCCGCACCTGATCTAACCTTTGTACCTGTTGAAGGCGTTACTTTCATAACCACATCTTCAGGCACTTCATCACTTGTCTTATACTGAACAGCATAAATAATATCAAGCTGTTCAAGTAATATTTCAGCCTCTCTGTAGTCCATATTAACTACATCAGGCACCTTCTCTTCTCTTGCACCTTTACTTACAACAACTGTAATCTTATAAGGCTTTTCAATCTCTTCCCCAACTCCAGGATCCTGTCTTAAAATTATACCTTCATCATACAAATTGCTGAATTCTGCTTCATCCTCTATAAACTCAATGTTTTTATAGGTTTTAACTGCCTGTTCAAATTTTGCACCAATAAGGTCAGGAGCAACACCGTCAACCATATTTGTTTTATTATTCCATGGAAGTGCTGAAGGGAAAATAGCCGCAACACCGATAAAGCAAATTATAAAAACAATAACAAATGCAGAAGCGATTGCCGCTATAATTGCATATTTATCTTCTTTTGTTCTAGTGGTTTTTTCAGGTTTTTCTGTTTTGGAGCTTTTCTTTTTCACTTCTTTTCGCACTTCATTAACATCAATAACCTTTGTTTCGTATTTTTTCTCTATTTTCTGATAAAGCTTTGTATTCTCATTTTTAATTTTCTGTGTGTTATTTGCGTAGTTAAGCTCTATGAGCATTTCACCGGCATTCTGAAATCTTTCTGTCTGGTCCTTTGCCATAGCTTTAAGTATTACTTCTTCCACTATTTCAGGAATATCAGGGTTTATCTCTCTTGGAGCTACAGGCTCCTCCTGAATATGTTTAATAGCCACAGAAACACTGTTATCACTTTCAAAAGGAAGTTTTCCTGTGAGCATTTCATACATAACAACGCCTAAAGAATAAATGTCAGATTTTGCGTCTGTATATCTACCTGCAGCCTGTTCAGGTGAACAATAATGTGCAGAACCAAATCCGCTTTCATCAACTTTCATTGTACTGCCTGAAACGGCTCTTGCAATACCAAAATCTGTAACCTTAAGTACATTATCTTTTGTAACGATGATGTTCTGAGGCTTTATATCTCTGTGTACAATACTCTTTCTGTGAGCGTGATGAAGCGCAGATACAATCTGAATTGAAAAATCAAGTGCCTCTTCTATTGATAATGGTCCGTTTTCCTGAAGATATTGTTTAAGCGTAATGCCGTCAACATATTCCATAACAATATAATGAATATTATCCTGAACTCCCACATCGTGAACTGACACAATATTACTGTGTGAAAGTCCTGCAGATGCCTGAGATTCTATACTGAATCTTTTCAGGAATTCCTGATCGTTGCTATACTCTTCCTTAAGAACCTTTATTGCAACAAAACGGTTCAGCAAATTACATTTTGCTTTATATACATTTGCCATACCGCCTGTTCCCACAAGCTCAAGTATTTCATATCTGTTTCCTAATAATGTTCCAATCATAACTTTCTAACCTTTCCGCTATACAGCTTATCAAACTTTCAGTAAAACGACAGTTGAATTATCATATCCGCCGTTTGCATTAGCTTTATCAACAAGACACTCAGCTTTTTTCTGTAAGCTGTCATCACTTTTAAGAATTGACACAATTTCTTCTGAATTTACACAATTTGTAAGTCCGTCAGAACAAAGCATAATAATATCTTTTTCTGAAACTTCTCTTTCAAACACATCAGTAACTACACCTTTTTCGGCGCCAACTGCTCTTAAAATAACAGACTTATCATCTCTTTTTTGCGCTTCCTCTTCTGTAATTTCGCCCTCATCAATTAACTTTTGAACAAGCGAATGGTCTTTTGTGACCTGAACAAGCGTATCACCAGAAAAGATATAACCTCTGCTATCTCCCACATTGGCAAAAACTGCTTTATTATCTTCTATAAGGCACATAACTACTGTTGTTCCCATTCCAAGGAATTGCTCATTGGAACTTTTTTTGTATATTTCTTTGTTTGCCGCTTCTATGGACTGTACCACAGAGCATTTTTTGTTTGTTATAAAGTCCGAAATGATTTCAACCGCCATGGCACTTGCTACCTCGCCTTTTAGGTGTCCGCCCATACCGTCTGCCACAATTGCATAGTTTTTGGCAATTTTGTAGCTATCTTCATTGTTGGTACGGACTTTGCCCACATCAGACTTTGCTCCAAATTCAAATTGCATTTAATTCACCCCTTTTGGTGTCTTCTTCTCAACTGACCGCAAGATGCGTCTATGTCTGAACCAAGACCTCGTCTTATGGTAGTTGTAATTCCTTTTTTCATTAAAGTATCACGGAATTTTTCAATTCTTTCCATACTGCTTTTTTCAAAATTATTTGTATCTACATTATTAACAGGTATAAGATTTACGTGGCAGAGCATTCCCTTTAAAAGCTTATGAAGTGCCTCTGCATCCTCTTTATAATCGTTAACCTCATTTATAAGAGCATATTCAAAAGTTACTCTTCTGTTTGTTTTTTCAATATAGTATCTACACGCATCAAGAAGCTCTTTAATATTATACTTCTTATTTACAGGCATAAGTGAGCTTCTCTTTTCGTCATTGGTTGCATGAAGTGATACCGAAAGTGTAAGCGGTATCTGTTCATTTGCAAGTTGCTTAATTCTTGGAACAAGACCGCAGGTAGAAAGAGAAATGTGTCTTGCGCCAATATTCATTCCTGCAAAATGATTAATATTTCTAATAAACTTTGTTACATTATCATAGTTATCAAGCGGTTCACCAATGCCCATTAAAACAATGTTAGAAATAGTACAATCACTGTCTTTTGCGGCAAATATAACCTGGTCTGAAATTTCCCCTGCGGTTAAGTCTCTGACCTTACCTCCAACAGTTGATGCACAGAACTTACATCCCATATTACATCCAACCTGTGTTGAAATACAAATAGGTCTGCCGTGCTTATAATCCATAAGAACACTTTCAACGGTTTCACCGTCTGTAAGCTCCCACAAATATTTAATTGTTCCGTCAGTAGATATTTGCTTGTCAACTATTTTCATAGTTGTAATCACGCAAAGTTCTTTCAGCTTTTCTCTTAAATCTAGGGAAAGATTTGTCATTTCGTCAAAGCTTTCTACCCCTTTGTAAAGCCATTCAAAAACCTGTCTTGCTCTGAACTTTTTAAGACCAATGCTTAAAAAATATTCTTCAAGCTCATCGTATGTAAGGTCTTTAAGTCTTACTTTTTCCATTAGTGTATCCTTTCAAGTCTGCACATAAAAAATCCGTCTGTTTTAAAACAAGGCATAAGCTGAATATATTCAGATACCTTTATGAAATTTTTGTTGTTTGTAAGAAACCTTTCAACAATATTTTCATTTTCGTCTTTATTTATTGTGCAGGTGCTATATACAATATTTCCGCCTTTTTTAAC
>JAZSLZ010000075.1:0-11799 GCA_045535635.1 Clostridia bacterium | reverse complement strand
ACATGGCTACGATCCGACTTTCTTTAGGTTTACAACATATCGAGTTTGAACAAAGTGAAAACATATCGAATTTATGAAATAAATATATCGAGCAAACGAAGTTTGCATATCGATAAGGGAACTAAGATGCAAGAGAAAAATATATTAAGAGAAGAAACTATAGAATTTGCAATAGCAGTATCTGATGCTTGTGAAAACATAAAAGGGTGTAGTGTATATGTGAATCAGTTAATAAGGTCATCTTCTTCGGTAGGTGCAAACCTTCATGAAGCCAAATATGCACAAAGCAGGGCAGATTTTATATACAAACTTGAAATTGCACTGAAAGAAGCTTCGGAAAGTGAATATTGGATAGAATTATTGTTCAGAAAGCAAAAAATTGATGAAAATACATATAATAGATTAAAAAATAAAGGCGGGACCATACGAAGAAAGCTTATTGCATCAATAACTACAGCAAAGAAGAATCAATGAGAGTCGATATAAATCCCGGTGGGATTTCGATATGTCATAAATGACTCGATATGTGCTTACGCACTCGATATGTTGCTTTGCAACAAGAATTTGGGAGGATTAAAATGGAAAAGTTAAATGTGCTTGTACTATTTGGCGGACAGTCAACAGAACATGATGTTTCTTTGATTTCTTCAGCAAATGTAATCAACTTAATGGATACAGAAAAATATAATGTTATAAAAGTAGGAATTACAAAAGAGGGACAGTGGCATCTTTTTGAGGGCGACACAGAAAGCATCAAGGACGGAAGCTACATAAACAAAAATATTAAAAAAGCTGTTTTAAGTCCTGATTCATCAGACGGTCTTATTGTTTTTGACGAAAACGGAAGCCATAACATAAATATTGATGTTGTATTTCCTGTTCTTCACGGTAAATTTGGTGAGGACGGTACAATTCAGGGACTTTGCGAACTTGCAAAAATTCCTTGCGTAGGTCCTGAAATGCTTGGCTCTGCAATCTGTATGGATAAACCTACTGCAAAGCTTGTATTTAAAGACTGCGGTATAAATCAGGCAGACTGGGTTACGGTTTATGCAGATGAGCTTGATGATATGGACGAAGTAGTAAACAGGGTTGAATCAAAATTCGCTTATCCTGTGTTCATAAAACCTGCAAATGCCGGTTCATCTGTAGGTATCGGCAAAGCACACAACAAACAGGATTTAAAAGAACAGCTTATAAATGCCTCAAAGGTTGACAGAAAAATCCTTGTTGAGGAATTTATTGACGGCAGAGAGGTTGAATGTGCAGTTATCGGAAATACAGAGCCTTTTGCATCAGTTTTAGGGGAAATTATTCCTGATAAAGAATTCTATGATTACGAAGCAAAATATGTTTCAGACTCAAAGCTTGTCATTCCTGCAATTCTTTCTGAAAGAAAGGCAAATGAAGTGAGAGAAACTGCAGTAAAGATTTTTAAGGCTATGGGACTTAAAGGGATGAGCCGTGTTGACTTTTTCGTGCATAAGGTAACAGGTGAAATATATCTTAACGAAATAAACACAATTCCGGGATTCACAGGAATAAGTATGTATCCTATGCTTCTTGAAAAATCAGGATACAAAAAAACAGAAATTGTGGATAAATTAATAGAACTTGCAATGGAGAATTTTATACAATGAAAGCAATAGTTGAAGTAACAGGTGTTCAGACAGTTGACGGCGAAAAAAACGACAGTCAGATTATCTGCGAAGGAACATACCAATATACAAAAGATAAAGCGGTTATAAAATACGCACACGCGGATGCTAATGCAGAGGATGAATACAAAACAACAATAGAGCTTTCATCTTCAGGTATGACAATGATAAAAGAAGGTCAGTTTTCATCAACTATGCAGTTTGCACCGTCTATGAAATACACAGGAACTTATTCAACCCCTTTCGGATGTCTTAACATAAATGTGCTTACAGATTACATTGATGCTTATCTTGACGAAGAGGGCGCAGTGATAAGACTGGCTTATGTGCTTGAAATGGGGAATATGGTAAATTCATTGAATGAGCTTTGCATAAAAGTAAACAAAAAAGCTCAGTAGTATGGGAAAGGAAATAAAAATGAGAAAAATAACTGCAATTATTCTTGTTGCTTTGCTTCTTATCCCTTGCGTGGTAAACGGGGAAGAAATAAAAGCTTATGGCGGCAATGACGGCTTTTATTCAACTATAAGAAGAATAAGTTTTACTGATATGGCGTACAAGCCGGTTGACCATTGGTCCAAGGATGCAGTTTATACTGTTGCGGCACTTTCTATAATGAACGGCTCGGACGGTAACTTCAATTCTGATGACAATTTAACAAGAGCAGAAGCTTTAGCAATGATTTTCAGAGCCGCAGGTCTTGAAAAAACTGCAAATTTATACAGTGAAACGGTGAAAAAGAAAAAGCTCGAGCAACCAAATAAGTATAACAACATCTGCGATTGGGCAGACGGATATTTGCGTCTTGCGGTGGATTATAAAATAATAAGCGTTGAAGATTACACCGCCGAAATGGAGGCAGATTATTCAAAAGCAGTTTTTAAAAAAGACGAACCTGCAACAAAAGGCGAGGTTGCCCTGTGGATGGTTGCGGTTTTCGGTCTTGAGGTTGCAACAAAAGAAAATTATGTAACAGAATTTGATGATGCCCTAAACGCACCTTATATTTCAAGACTTTACTATGAAACCGCCATCAAAAACGGCATTTTAAAGGGTGACGGTAAAAATCTTGGAGTTTTAAAGTATATAACAAGAGAAGAAGCGGCACAGATGTTTTATAATTCCATAAAGCTTTTTAAAGAAAAGCTTGGAATTGAAGTTTTTACGGATACTGTTTTAAGTAACACACTTACTTCAGTAAACGAGCCTGACAAAATTCACAACAAAAGAGTTGTAAAGCTTGAAAAATCAACTCTTCAGGCAACAAGAACCTATGATTTAAACGGCGAAGCAGTTGACCTTAATTATAATCCTGAAAATGAATATAAGGATATGGTTGTTATTAAGCACAACTCTCTCCCTCAGGGGCTTGAAGCACTCAGTCAGGGAGACATTGTTGATGTTTATACTAAAAACGGCGAGGTTGTTTTGATAAACTGTCTGCAGAAGAAAGTCCAAACAGAAATAAGAAACGAAGAAGACTATAAAGATTCAGATGTTTACATAGGTAAGCTTTATTATGTGGACGGCGAAGAAAAAATGGTTGTTATAAAGGATAAAGAGAATAAACTTATTGAAATTCCTTATCTTGGGGATGTGCTTTTGTGCAACAGGGAAAAAGAGCTTACAGTGGATGAAGCTAATTCCTTATGGACAGATAAAGATGTTTATGTTTTTACAATAATTAAAAAGAATGGAACAGTAAGCAGAGCATACAGAATACAGCTCGTTGACAAAGGAGAATAAAATATGAAAAAAATAATAGCGTTAATTATAGCATTTGTGCTTGTTGTTGCACCGGTATCTTCATTTGCTGCAGGTGAACAGGAATATAATATTGTTTCTGCAATAAAGGGCTACATAGATGCAAATTATAAATATGAAATGGATGACGACAAGGTTATTGACCTTTTAATGAAAAAGGCTCTTGAAACAAACCCTGAGCTTTACGAAGATTTCGCAAGAATTCTTCTGGAAAATCTTGACGAGCATAGTAAATATTACACAAAAAAAGAATTTGACGAATTCTTTGCTTATGTGGAATCTGAATATTCAGGAATAGGTGCATACCTTCAAAGTGAGGGAGAATACTGTGTAATTACAGGCTTCCTTGATGGTGCACCTGCCGAAAAAGCAGGACTTGTTGCAGGAGATATTATATACAAGGTTAACGGAGAGGTTGTAACAGGACTTGATTCAAACGCAGTGGCAAATAAAGCAAGAGGCGAAGTGGGAACTCCTGTTGAAATAACTGTTTTAAGAGGAGGTAAAGAAGTTACTGTTACTATTATAAGGGCAACATTAAATGAAAACACAGTTGAACATGCACTTTTAGAACAAAATGTTGCTTACATAAGCATTTTGAATTTCAGCTCAAAAACAGGACAAGAATTTACTGATGCACTTACAGAATACAAAAAACAGGGCATTAAGAAATATATTGTAGATTTAAGAGACAATGTTGGCGGTGTTACATCTGAAGCACTTACTGCCGTTTCCAATTTTATTGAAAAAGATAAGCCATTACTTGTGGTTTCAAATAAAAGAACCGGAGATTACACTTATTATAACACAAGACGTGGCGAAAAGCAGGAGCTTGTTGTACTTGTGAACGAAAATACTGCATCTGCAGCAGAAATTTTTGCGGCAGCAATTCAGGACAACAAAGCAGGAATTATTATGGGTGTCAGAAGCTACGGAAAAGGCACAATGCAGAACACATTAGGACTTGGAGATAATGGCGGTCTTAAGCTTACTGTTTCAGAGTTCTTTACACCAAGCGGAAAGCAAATAAATAAAGTTGGTATTACACCTGATGAATATGTTGCAAATATAGAAAGACTTGCAACTTCAGCAGATTTTCAGCCACTAACATTTGAAGCAAAATATTATCTTGGAGACAGTCATCCACAGGTTGTTGCTCTTAAAGAAAGATTGAGAGTTCTGCAGTATTTTGGCGGTGATATGGATGAATATTTTGATTCAACCTTAGATGCTGCAGTAAAAAGATTTCAGGCAGACACAGGTCTCTGCCCTTGCGGTGATTTAGACTTTACAACACAGACTTTCATAAATAACCTTGTACTTGAAGCAACAGTAATAGAAGACACTCAGCTTGAGAAAGCCTTTGAATATTTAACGAAATGAATTTGAATACAAATTTATTCACTTTGCTTTGCAAAACTTCACTGTGAAACAACTTCACTATGAATATAATGAATAAATTCACTTTTGCAAGGCTCAGGGTGCATTGAAGATGAAACTGCGAAAGTGTTACTGCAAAAAAGCGGAAGAATAAGACTGATGCTTGTTAAATCTCTTAATACAGCAAAAAATAATAGTTGAAAGTGAAGTTGACTATGTCAGTGAAGTTGCTTTCAGCAGTGAAGTTCATTTTATGAGTGAAGTTGCATCATAAGATGCAATTAGAAAAGGAGATAAAAATGCCGATTATTTTTGATGAAAAAAATAAAGCCTTTAATTTGCAGACAAAGAGTTCATCTTATGTGTTCTTTATTTTAGAGGACAAGCTTGTACTTCACGCACATTACGGCAGAAAAATAAATAATCTTGAAAATATTGCCGATACCATGCTGGTAAATGCAGGTGGACACACTAATGTGGACAGAGAAATAAAGGCACAGGAGGGGTGGTTCTCAAGTCACGGAAGTATGCAGGAATATTCCTTTGCAGGTTCTGTTGACAGACGACCTACTGCCTTTGAAGCAATTTATGCAAACGGAAGTAATGCCACATATCCATACTATAAATCACACAAAATATATAAGGGAAAACCAAAACTTAAAGGTCTCCCTGCAACATATGTTGAAAGCGAAGAAGAGGCAACAACTCTTGAAATAGTTTTAAGAGATGATGCCGAAAATATGGAATTTACATTAAGATACACAGTTTTTGAAGAGCTTGATGCTATCACAAGGAATGTAGAAATTACAAATTGCGGTGAAAAAACGGTTAAATTAAACAAGGTTCTTTCCATGAGCATTGATTTCCCTGACAAAAATTATGATATGATTAACCTTTACGGTGCGTGGGCAAGGGAAAGACAGTTCCAGAGAAATCCTCTTTTCAACGGTGTTCAGCATATTGAAACTTTAAATGGTGTAAGCGGTCACAATTACAGTCCGTTTTTAGGACTTGCAAGACCTGATGCAACAGAAATCTCAGGTGAGGTTTACGGCTTCAGCTTACTTTACAGCGGAAACCACTATGAGGGCGTTGCGGTTAACCCTTGTGACATTTCAAGAGTTATGGTGGGTATTAACCCTGAAAGCTTTGGCTGGAACCTTGGTGCAGGAGAAACATTTGTAACACCTGAGGTTGTAATGGTTTATTCAGATGAAGGCTTTGGCAAAATGTCAAGAATTTATCACAAATTATACAGAACAAGACTTGTTCGCGGTAAATACAGAGATTCATACAGACCTGTTCTTTTAAATAACTGGGAGGCTACATATTTTGACTTCAACGAGGAGAAAATATTAGCACTTGGTAAAAAAGCCGCAGAAATCGGCGTTGAGCTTTTAGTTTTAGATGACGGATGGTTCGGCAAAAGAAACAACGAAAAATCATCTCTTGGTGACTGGTATGAAAACAGAGAAAAGCTTCCAAACGGTCTTGACGGCCTTGCAAGGAAAGTAAATGACCTTGGTCTTAAGTTTGGTATATGGTACGAGCCTGAAATGATTTCACCTGATTCAGAGCTTTACAGAAAGCATCCACAGTGGGTACTTAAAGCTCCTGAAAGAGAAAATTCACTGGGCAGATTTCAGCATATTTTAGACTTAACAAGAAAAGATGTTTGCGATTATATCAAAGGCTTTTTAACAGATATGCTTACTAAAGCGAATATTTCTTATATTAAGTGGGATATGAACAGACTTTTTGCAGAAATCGGCTCTATGGAGCTTGAACCTGAACAGTTCTGCGAAATTTCACACAGATATGTTTTAAATCTTTATGATATTTTGGAAGAAATTACAACAAAGTTCCCGAACGTGCTTATTGAGGGTTGTGCAGGTGGCGGAGGAAGATATGATGCAGGTATGCTCTATTATGTTCCACAGGTTTGGTGCAGTGATGACTCTGATGCAATAGAAAGATGCTACATTCAGTATGGCACAAGTATGGTTATGCCTGTAACGTCTATGGGTGCTCACGTTTCAATTACACCTAATCATCAGGTTGGAAGAATGACACCATTAAACACAAGAGGCTATATGGCAATGTGCGGAACCTTTGGCTATGAAATAGACCTTTTATCTGTTTCTCAGCAGGAGCTTGATGAAATGAGGGAACAGATTAAAGAATTCAAAGAGCTTCGTGATACTATCCATTACGGAAATATGTACCGTCTTGTTTCACCTTATGACACAAAGGATGCGGCATTTAAGCCAATCAGTAACTGTTTTTCGTTTGTTGAAGAGGATAAGTCAAAATGCGTAACATTTTATGTTACAATCCTTGGCAGAGCAAACCCTGGTGAAAAGAGACTTAAATTCCAAGGCCTTGACGAAAATGCTATGTATGTTGAAAAATCAAGCGGCAAAAAATACGGCGGAGACGTTTTAATGAACATAGGTCTTGTTATTATGGATGGCAAGGATTACCAATCAAGGCTTATTATTCTTGAAAAATGTTGACATATTTATTTTAAAAATGTATAATAAAGAAAATTAAAATTTTGGAGGAAAACAAATGTTAGTTTCAGCAGCAGAAATGCTTAAAAAGGCAAAAGAAGGAAAATATGCAGTAGGTCAGTTTAATATTAACAATTTAGAATGGACAAAAGCTATTCTTCAGACTGCACAGGAAAACAATTCACCTGTTATTTTAGGTGTATCTGAAGGTGCAGGTAAATATATGTGTGGTTACACAACAATCGTTGGTATGGTTAACGGTATGATTAAAGAGCTTGGAATTACAGTTCCTGTTGCTCTTCACCTTGACCACGGTAGCTATGAACACGCATTAAAAGTTATTGAAGCAGGTTTCTCTTCAGTTATGTTTGACGGTTCACACTACTCAATCGAAGAAAATATCGAAAAAACAAAAGAAATTATTGAAATCGCTCATTCAAAGGGTATTTCAGTTGAAGCTGAAGTTGGTTCAATCGGCGGCGAAGAAGACGGCGTTGTTGGCGGCGGCGAAGTAGCTGATGTTAACGAATGTAAAATGATTGCAGACCTTGGTGTTGATATGCTTGCAGCAGGTATCGGCAACATTCACGGTAAATATCCTGCAAACTGGGCAGGTTTAAGATTTGACGTTCTTGAAGAAATCGGCAAAGCAACAGATCCAATGCCACTTGTTCTTCACGGTGGCACAGGTATCCCTGAAGATATGATTAAAAAAGCAATTTCTCTTGGCGTTTCAAAAATCAATGTAAACACAGAATGTCAGCTTTCGTTTGCAGCTGCAACAAGAAAATATGTTGAAGCAGGTAAAGATTTAGAAGGCAAAGGCTTTGACCCAAGAAAGCTTTTAGCACCAGGTGTTGAAGCAATCAAGGCTACAGTTAAAGAAAAGATGGAACTTTTTGGTTCAGTAAACAAAGCGTAAAAGGGAATGTTAAAATGTCCCAGAACACAAAAAGGCAGTAAAATATTTAAAAAACTTTATAACAAGCAGAAGAAAATCTCACATTAGTGAGATTTTCTTTGAATTAAGCCTTTTTGTTATGAACAAACTTCACCTAACTCGGCGTATCTATATACGCCTTCGGGATTCAGTTTGTCCATTCTGAAACATTTTTCCTATTCCCTTGAAAATAAGAGGTAATATGATAAAGAAAAACGAAATCTATACCGTTACTGCCGTTGACGACGGATTTGGCGGTGAGGGGATTGCAAAAATTGATAATTTTACGGTTTTTGTGCCTTATTTAATCAAGGGCGAAACTGCTGAAATAAAAATACTTAAGGTTTTATCAACTCATGCATTCGGAAAAATCGAAAAGCTTATAACAAAATCAGAGCATAGAGTTGAACCAAAATGCCCTGCATTTTATAAATGCGGAGGGTGTAATTTTCTGCACCTTTCTTACGAAAAACAGCTTGAAATAAAGAAAAAACAAGTTGTTGAATGTATGAAAAAATACTGCAAAACTCCTGTTGAGGTTGCAGACTGCATAGGTGCAGAAAATCCGTATAATTACAGAAACAAGGCACAGTACCCATTTGAAAATGAAGCTTATGGTTTTTACGCATCAAGAAGTCATAGACTTGTTCCTATCAATTCCTGCCTTATGCAAAATGAAAAGGATGAAGGAATTTTAAAGGTAGTTTCTGGCTACATTAAGAAGTCAAAGGCACCAATAAGACATCTTTATACAAGACATTCAAAAGAAAATACTATGGTCGTTCTTGTTTCAAAAACTGCAAAGCTTCCTTTCACAAATGTTTTAACAAAGGAGCTTTTATCGGTATGCCCTGAAATTAAAAGCATAATAATTAATGTTAACAGTAAAGACACAAATGTAATTCTTGGTGATAAAAACATAACAATCTATGGCGAAGATACAATACTTGGCTATATAGGAGAGGTAAAGTTCAAAATTTCTCCTCACTCATTCTTTCAGGTCAACTCAAAGCAGACAAAGGTGCTTTACGATAAAGCAGGTGAGCTTTTAGGCGAAAAGTCAGGTCATTTAATGGACCTTTACTGCGGGATTGGTTCAATAGGCCTTTACCTTTCTGACAAAGCAAAGAAAATAACAGGCGTTGAAATAGTAGAATCTGCCGTAGAAGATGCAAAAATAAATGCAAAGTTAAACGGTATTGAAAATGCAGAGTATCTTTTAGGCGCAAGTGAAGATGTAGTGCCACAAATACTTAAAAAAGGCGAAAAGATAGATGCAGTAATCCTTGACCCACCAAGAAAAGGTTGCCACAAAGAGCTACTAGACTGCCTTTTAGAAACAGGCATAGAAAAAATAGTCTATATTTCCTGCAACCCTGCAACCTTAGCTCGCGATTTAGATATTTTATCTCAAAAATACAGCATCTCAACTGTAACTCCTGTCGATATGTTCCCAAACACACAGCACATAGAGTGCGTCGTGCGACTATGTCGCAACGAGCACTCATCGATATAAATCTCTTGCGAGATTTTCGATATATCCTAAGGGATTCGATATGTGCTGACGCACTCGATATGTTGCCTTACGGCAACGAGATTTAATACTACTGTGTGAGTATCTGTGTAAATTGCGTATTTATTTAAAAATATTTACGCAATTTTTGCGTATTTATATTGCATATTTTGGTTTTTGTGTTATAATGATGTTGAGGTGAATTGTGTATGACACTGAGAGAAATGCGTAAGCAAAATAAGCTGACACAAGCTGAATGTGCCAGATATCTTGGAATTCCTTTAAGAACATATCAGAATTATGAATCCGATGAAAATAAAAAGTCGTCAATGAAATATATGTATATGTTACAGAAACTGGAACAATATGGATATATTGATGAAATGCACGGCACATTGAGTATTCAACAGATAAAGGATATATGTACTGAAGTTTTTGATTCTTTCGATGTGGAATATTGCTATATTTTCGGTTCATATGCGAAAAACAAAGCCACTGAAAGCAGTGATGTAGACCTTTTGGTTGCAACATCAATTTCAGGTATTCGTTTTTATGAGTTGACTGAGGCACTTAGAGAGGGATTAAGAAAAAAAGTTGATGTGCTTAATCGTGAACAATTAAATGATAACCCGCAGTTGGTAAATGAAATATTGAAGGACGGTATTAAAATATATGGATAACACAAAAGATAATCGATATTATATTAAAAAAATTATTACGGATCTTAAGTTTGTTCTTAAGCATACAGAAAGTCTGTCACAGGAAGACCTTAAAAAGAATGAAATATTGATTGATTCTGTTATGTTTAGACTTATACAGATTTCTGAAAATTCTGATAAGCTGACAGATGACTTTAAATCCCAGTATGCTTTTGTTCCATGGAGAGCAATAAAGGGTATGAGAAACAGAATTGTTCACGAATATGGAAATGTAGATTTAACAGTAGTCTATAATACTGTTAAAAATGATATACCTGAGTTGCTCGGAGAATTGGAAGAGCTAAGCAAACTATAAATAACGCAGTTATAATAACCAACTTTGCTTTGCTGGTAATATTACTTTTGATTTTCAACATAAAATTAAAAGAGGTGACTGACTATGAACACTATTGTAATTTATAAATCAAAATATGGATCAACTATGCAGTATGCAAAGTGGATTGCAGATGAGCTTGGATGTGAGTGCTTTGATGCAAAGGATGTTAAGGCGGATGATTTGAAGAAATATGATGCTATCGTTTATGGTGGCGGACTTTATGCAGAAATAATTAACGGAGTATATCTTATAACTAAAAATTTTGAGCTGTTAAAAGATAAAAAAATTGCGATATTTACAACAGGAATAACTCCTCTTGACTGCAGAGAGTATTACGATAATGAGGTATTTGAAAGAAATTTCAAAAATGGAATTCCGGAAAATGTAAAAGTGTTTAACTATCTTGGTAAAATGATACTTTCGGAATTAACTATTGTGCATAGGACTGCACTTAAAACCCTTAAAAAGATAATGAGCAGCAAAGAAAACCCAACTGAAATGGAAAAGCTTTTAGTTGAGCTTTGCGATGCAGACGGAGATTTTTCAGACAAAGAAGAAATAAAAGACCTTATTGAATACATAAAAAATGACTAAACTTTGTGTTTGGTCATTTTTTTGAACAAAAAGCAAAAAAATAGCACAAAAAAGACAGTTTTTGACTTGAAATAAAAATTTTTAGCTATATAATGGTTAGGGTGCAAAAAAGCTGAAAGGCGGATTGATTATGAAAAAAACTGGAACTATTGACTTTACCAAAGGTCATATGCTTAAAAATTTTATAATTTTTGTTATTCCTATTATTTTTGCAGGACTTGTGCAGATGTTTTTTAACGCAACAGACCTTATTGTTACAGGGCAGTTCATAGATGCAAATGCTATGGCGGCAGTAGGGGCAACAAGCTCACTTGTAAGCCTTATTTTAGCTCTTGCTATCGGACTTTCTGTGGGAGCGAATGTTGTTACTTCAATCTTTATTAACTCAAATAATAAAGAAAT
>JAZSLZ010000088.1:0-4328 GCA_045535635.1 Clostridia bacterium | reverse complement strand
GAGTTTTT
Source organism: Clostridia bacterium (assembly GCA_045535635.1). Classification (GTDB taxonomy): domain Bacteria; phylum Bacillota; class Clostridia; order RGIG6154; family RGIG6154; genus RGIG8700. Next base: position 4,320 of record JAZSLZ010000088.1, on the reverse strand, counting down.
AACATAAAGTTTGTGAGTTCAAGACAGCTCTTAAATTCGCCTTCAATTTCTTCACGTGTACACATTAAGTGTCCCTCTGAAATTGTAAACTGTCTTACTCTTATAAGACCGTGCATTTCGCCTGATGCTTCATTTCTGAAAAGAGTTGATGTTTCAGCATATCTTAAAGGTAAATCTCTGTAACTTCTCATTTTATTGAGATAAGCCTGATACTGGAACGGACAAGTCATAGGTCTTAATGCAAAAACTTCTTTATCTGTTTCTTCATCACCCATAACGAACATACCGTCCTGATAATGGTCCCAGTGACCTGAAATTTTATAAAGGTCGCTTTTAGCCATTAAAGGTGTTTTTGTTCTGAGCCATCCTTTTGTTGTTTCAACATCTTCAACAAATCTCTGAAGTGTCTGAATCATAGCTGTTCCTTTTGGAAGCATAATAGGAAGACCCTGACCGATAGTGTCAACAGTTGTAAATATTTCAAGCTCTCTGCCAAGCTTATTATGGTCTCTTTTTCTTGCTTCTTCCTGCTGAACTAAAAATTCATTAAGCTCGTCTTTTGTTTTAAAAGCAGTTGCATATATTCTCTGGAGCATTTTATTTTTTTCATTTCCTCTCCAGTACGCGCCTGTAACACTTAAAAGCTTGAATGCTTTAACTTTTGCAGTATATGGAAGATGAGGACCTGCACAAAGGTCTGTAAATTCGCCCTGTTTGTAGAAAGAAATTGTTTCTCCCTCAGGCAAATCATTTATAAGCTCAATCTTATATGGCTGGTCCTTCATAAGCTCTAAAGCTTGGTCTCTTGGAAGCTCAAATCTTTCTATTTTAAGATTTTCTTTTACAATTTTTTTCATTTCTGCTTCGATTTTTTCAAGGTCTTCATTTGTGAAGTTTTCAGCAGAATCAAAATCATAATAAAAGCCTGTATCTATTGATGGTCCTATAGCAAGTTTTGTATCAGGAAACAATCTTAAAACTGCCTGAGCAAGAATATGCGAAGCAGTATGTCTTAATACGCTTAATTCATCAACATTATTCATAACACATTCTCCTTTGTAATAATAACTATTTCTAAATATTCTAACATTTTTATATTAAAAAGTCAACATATATCTATATCATCATTTCAAAATATTCAAGGGTTTTAGGAACATAGCCAAGATGATTAACAACATAACTTCTTGTTATATATGCAAGTTCTTTACATATTGTTTCTTCAAGCTCAAATGAAAATATTTTTTTGTTTTCCGCAGTTAAAATATATCTTATGGCGTACATAGTTGACTGATTGGTTTTAATACCTTTCTTACCGCAATCTGCACATAAAACATTTGAGTTTGAAATATCAAAATAAAATGGAAAATTTTCCTGTCCGCATTCTCTGCATGAGAAAACATCAGGCATATATCCCTGACACATCATAAGCCTTAACTCAAACACACTTTTAACAAGATAAATGTTTTTATCGGTATTTGCAAGAACATAAAGTGTGTTTAAGAATAATTTAACAGCATCATGCTGTGGCTCCCCTGCAGGTGAAAGGTCTGCAGTAATCTGCCCCATATAAGAAGCAAGTGAAAGCTTTTGAATATCGTCCCCTATTTTGTAGAAATTCTCAATCAGACTGCATTGATTTATGTAATAAACCTCAGGTCCTCCTGATAGCACAAAATCGCTGTATGAAAACAGAGCTGCACCTGAGCTTATTCGGCTTTTATTTTTACGGACATTTTTTGCCATAACAGAAACAGGCCCAAGTTCATTAGTAAGAACTGTGAGCATTTTATCTGCTTCATTTATTTTTGTTTCCCTTATTACTATCCCCGTTAATTTTTGAATCAAGTTTTATCTTCTCTCCGTAAAACTCCTCAGAAAGTTCATTTTCGTGCAGAGTTTTTAATATTCTATAAGTTAAATATCCTTCAATTTCGCCTGTATTATTAAAGTATTTCCAGGCATTGTTTTCAGGTTTCATAAAAATCACCTCGCATTAATATTTTAAAAGCAAGGAGATTTTTAATACTGTAAGTATTTGGTTTATTCAGATTTATAACCAAAATTCTTAATTAAAATATCAGAATTTCGCCAATCTTCCTTGACTTTTACCCAAAGCTCTAGGAAAACTTTGGTATCAAGGAATTTTTCGATTTCTATTCTTGACTTTTGTCCTATATTTTTAAGCATTACTCCGCCTTTGCCGATTATAATGCCTTTGTGTGATGCTTTTTCGCAGTATATAACTGCACCGATTTCAACAGTTCCGTTTTCTTTTTCTTTAAACTTTTCAATTTCTATTGCAATTCCGTGTGGTACTTCTTTGCTTAAGCACCAGAGTGCTTTTTCTCTGATAAGCTCTGCAACAATTTGTCTTTCAGGCTGATCCGTTACCATTTCAGGTGAAAAATACATAGGGCCTTCTTCAAGACGTTTATCTATTTCTTCTTTGAGAATTTTAATACCATCGCCATTAATTGCAGATACAGGAACAACTGCATCAAAATTAAATTTTTCGCTGTATCCCTGAATAAGTGAAAAGAGCTTTTCTTTTTCAAAAAGGTCAATTTTATTTATAACAAGTATAACAGGCACATTTTCCGATTTAAGGCTTTCAATAATTCTGTCATTCTCGTTATCTTTTGCACCTTCATCTACTACAAGTACAATCATATCAACAGATTTAACTGCATCTTTTGCTTCCCTGTTCATAAAATCGCCAAGCTTGTTTCTTGGGAAATGAATACCTGGCGTGTCCACAAAAACGCATTGACTGTTTTCATCTGTTACAATTCCCAGTATTTTGGTGCGTGTTGTTTGCGGTTTACTTGAAATGGCCGCAATTTTCTGCCCTGTCAGCTTATTTAAAATTGTTGATTTTCCTGCATTTGGTCTGCCGATAATGGCAATAAATCCTGATTTCATATTAATCCTCTCTTGTTAATTTAATATTTGTCATAATCTGTTCTTCTTTTTGACGCATTCTTGCTTTTTCTTCCTCTTCCAGATGGTCATATCCAAGAAGATGCAAAATAGAATGTGCAGTTAAATATCCCACTTCCCTGTTCATACTATGATTAAATTCAACAGACTGTGCCTTTGCATGTTCAAGACTTATGATAACATCGCCTAGTATTAAAACATTATCTGTTATATGTGAAATATCCCCTTCTTCAAAAAATTCATACTGTGGGAACGAAAGAACATCTGTTGAGGAATCTATATCTCTGAAATTGTTGTTTATTTCTTTAATTTCTTCATCGTCTGTAAATACAACAGATATTTCTGCTTCTTTTTCGATATTATGAATACTGAAAGCTTCTTTTGCAACTTTTAATACTATTTCTTCAAAAGGCTTTGTATCAAATTCTTCCTGATTATTTAAAAAATCAATGCTTATCATTATTTTCCCTCTTATTGTTTTTTTCATAGTTTTCGTATGCATTTATGATTTTCTGCACAAGTGGATGTCTTACAACATCTTTGTTTGTAAGAGTGCAGATTTTAATTCCTTCAATATCTTTTAAAACTCTCTGAACCTGTTTAAGTCCTGATGCTTTTTCTCTTGGTAAATCTATCTGGGTAACATCACCTGTTACAACAGCCTTTGACGAAAAACCAATTCTTGTTAAAAACATTTTCATCTGCTCGTTGGTGGTATTTTGTGCTTCATCAAGGATTATAAAAGAGTTATCAAGTGTTCTTCCTCTCATATATGCAAGTGGTGCAATTTCAATTATACCCTTTTCAAGATATGCAGTAACCGTTTCTGCACCAAGCATTTCATAAAGCGCATCATAAAGCGGTCTTAAATAAGGGTCAACCTTGTTCTGTAAATCACCGGGCAGAAAACCAAGCTTTTCACCTGCTTCAATTGCAGGTCTTGTGAGAATAATTCTTTTCACATTATCTTTTCTTAACTCGTTAACTGCTGCAGCAACTGCAAGATATGTTTTTCCCGTTCCTGCAGGACCAATTCCGAATGTAATTATATTTTTATCTATTGCATTTATATAGTCCGCCTGACCTACTGTTTTTGCTTTTATCATTTTTCCGCTTGATGTTACACAAACAGAACTTCCTGACATTTCAACAACCGCAGAAACATTGTTTTCACAAGCCATATCCATAACATAGTTAACATTTTGAGGTATAATCTGTTCACCTTTTTCAGCTATCGCAATTAATCCCTCAATGCTTTCCAAAGCAAGGTTAGAATTTTTCTCACTTCCTGAAATTTTAATAATTTCATCTCTGTTATTAATGGTAACATTAAATCTTTTTTCAATCATTTTGATATTCTCATCAAAATTTCCGAAAACC
>JAZSLZ010000020.1:0-8356 GCA_045535635.1 Clostridia bacterium | reverse complement strand
GCGGATATGTTGGAATTATCTATAACACAACTATGATTGATGGCGAAATAGATGACTGGGATTGTATGTGGGATGAAGAAAATAAAGGAAAAATTCTTCAGTTCAACAATCCAAGAGACGCTTTCGGAACGGCTCTTTATTATAAAGGCTATGATGTAAACAGCTATAATAAAGCAGAATGGGAAGAGGCTAAAGAACTTTTGAAAGAGCAGAAACCTTATATCCAGAGTTATGTTATGGATGAAGTGTTTAACAAAATGAAAAATGGTTCTGCGGCAATTGCGCCTTATTATGTAGGCGACTTCCTTACAATGTATGAGGATAACCAAGACCTTGCAGTTGTATATCCAAAAAGCCAGACCAATATTTTTGTGGATGCAATGTGTGTTCCAAAGGTTGCAAGAAACAAGGAACTTGCAGAAGCATATATAAATTTCTGTCTTACAGAGCAGATTTCTGTTGCTAATGCAGAATATGTTTATTATGCATCACCTAATGTTCTTGTTAAGGACAATGAAGAGTATATTGAGTATATGACAGATATACACGAGGATGCTATTGAAATCCTTTATCCTACAGAGGGCATAAATGCAAGTTACTATGAAAATTTATCTCCTGAAATGCTTTCCTATATGAATTCATTGTGGGAAGAACTTAAAATTGAAAATTCAGTTGGTGCGTGGGTTTATATTTTTGCAGGTTTGATAGTTGGAGTGCTTCTTTTACTTGGCATAATAAATATGATAAAGAAAAAAATAAACAGTAAATATTATTAAACAAGATAAAAGCCGTCGTAAGACGGCTTTTATCTTGTATATTTTATGTCAGTAACCTTGAACCCATTTTTATATTTATGTACGGATATTAAATTGCAAAGGGGCAAATCTGAATTTTTGGTTTTGATGGTCTGGGTTCCGCAAAGCTCATAAACTCCGTCTCCCTCAAGGTCCATAGGAATAAGGGAGGCGTATGGAGTGATTGATGGGAAGTCCTTTTCCTTGTACATACCGTCTTCTGTGTAAATGCCATAGCTTACAAGTGCAGGTTTTATATGTTCAAGATTTATTGCAAGTTTTGAGCTGTCTGCAAAGCTTCCGTTAAGACAAAATTTCTCGCCAAAGGATAAATTAAACTGAACACCATGATTATCAGCTTCCTGAAAGACAGGCTTGATAATGTTTTCATTAAGACTTGCAATGCTGGTTAAAATGCAATTATCTGATTCGGCAGAAATAAGTACCTCAGGTATGTTATCTCCTGTAAATTCATAAAGACCAACCGCAGGGTTGCTGCCTTTAAGAAATTCAGGAGAAAATTTGCGCTTCAATTGTGAATCACCGTCTGTTACAGTTAATTCAAAGGACAGGTATTCAGCATCATCAACATTGTTTTTCTTTCCGTAAAGCTCGATTTTGTCTGCCAGATTGTCATTGTTTACATCATACATAAGTTCTTTAACAAGAAAAGACGAAGAAAGTCCTGAACTTTTGCTTTTTATGTTAAGTGATATAAAAAGAACAAGAGCTGCTATGAAAAAAAGTGAAAGAATAAATTTGAACTTTTTCATACCATCACCCGTTTAACATATAAACCATTAAAGTGAGCCAACCGGCAAAGGTTACCCATAACAGATAAGGAATTTGCAGATATGCGGCAAGTTTATCTGTTCGGAAAAAAGAAACAATCATAAGGAGTATAAATATCCAAAGAATAACAAGCCACACAAATGCTAAAAGGAATGCATTAAGGTTGAAGAAAATAATGCTCCAGAAAAAGTTTAAAATAAGCTGAATGGTATAATAAAATAAATTGCCGCCTTTAATATAAATTCTTGCACTGCTTATTCCCATAAGAACATAAAGAATAGCCCAGACTATAGGGAAAACAATTCCCGGTGGGGCAAAAGAGGGTTTTATAATCTGATCGTAAATATCCATATTGCCCATAGTTAAAAGAGCAGAAAGACCTCCAACTGCAAGAGCAATTAAAACAGAAATAATATAAGGCTTTGCCTTTGATATAAGATTTTGCATAAAATCAACACCTTTCGGTTAAAGGTTATGCAGTTTTATGCTTTAATATGCAAAAAAATATGCACTTCAAAGTTAACTTTGAAGTGCATTATATTTAATGTTCTGTACATACTTCAGGAACAGGCTGAACTCGCATTTCAACCACATCAAGCGGACAATACTCGTTTGCCGCCATATTCGTTGAGGTGTCAACATTTACATACTGATGAACAGTACAGGTTTCTGTTGGGATTTCGTCCTCACTGAAGGATTTTTCAACAATTCTTGAGCCTCTGTAGTCAAGCTCACAAAGCTCACCTGGAAGAAGTCCGCTATCTTCACATACCATAATAGTTTCTTTGGGTTCAAGTGGCTCGGTACTACCTGAATTATCAGCCTTGGATAAATCAAAATCTTTTTTAGGAAGCTTGTCGTGAACAGGGTTCATAACGGCTCTCCAAAGGGTGAGTGCAGGGTTTGCACCATGCCCTGTGATTGTTTTAGGAGTGTCATATCCAACCCATACTGCAGATGTGTAGTATGGAGTAAGACCAACAAACCATCTGTCCTTATCGTCATCGGTTGTACCTGTTTTTCCTGCAGACTGTGTGCCTGATGAAAGCCATGCACCGCCGCCTGTACCGTGGGTTACAACTGTTCTTAATGTACTTAAAGTTGTGTGAGCACCTCTTTTTGTAAGTGCCGCATTTTTAACAGGCTTATTTTCAAGAATTACATTGCCGTCCATATCGCATACCTTTGTATAGGTGTAAGGCTTGATATAAACGCCGTCGTTTGCTATAGAACTGTATGCCGCAGTAAGCTCAAGGACTGAAACACCGTTAGTAAGTCCGCCTACAGCAAGAGGGGAGTATGCAATATCTGCAGGAACAACTTTTTTGAAGTTGAATTTTTTTGTCATATAGTCATAAGAGGTTGCAAGAGTAACATCGTCAAGACATTGAGCTGCAACTGTGTTTATAGACTGCTGAATTGCATATCGCACAGAAACCTTGCCTTTAAAACCTTCGTAATAGTTTTTGTAGGTGTGGTCGCTTACAGTATAAGGCTTATCCACATATATTGTAGAAGGAGTGAAAACACCTCTGTCAAAGCCGGGGCCATATACTGAAAGTGGCTTTATTGTACTACCAGGCTGACGGTAAGACTGTGTTGCTCTGTTTAATGTTCGACTTTCCTTTTTACCAAGACCGCCGCCGATTCCCACAACTTCGCCTGTGCTCTGGTTAATAACAACCATCGCCGCCTGAATAGGATCATCAGCATTGTAGTAAATATGCTCTGATGGGTTTGCAAAAACCTCGTCTATTCTTTTTTGTATATCAGGATTTACGGTTGCATGAATTTGTAGGCCGCCGCTATATACCATTTTTATTGCAATTTCTTTTGTAAGATTTTTCTTTTCCTGCAAATCATTGAGAACATCGGTTATTATCTGCTCTGTGAAATATGAATGATTTGAAGAAATTCCCTTTACAACGTTGTTGTGGAATAAAAGATTTTGTTCAACTGCACTGTCGTGTTCTTCTTTGGTAATATATCCAAGCTCAAGCATTTTTGAAAGAACAAGCTCCTGCTTTTTCTTGTTGTTTTCAGGATTTTGCAAAGGGTCATAATATGTTGGGTACTGCGTTATACCTGCAATAGAGGCACATTCTGCAAGAGTAAGCTCTGAAACATCTTTGCCAAAGTATTTTTCAGCGGCAGTTTTAACACCGTAGCATCCCTGACTTAGATAAATGGTATTTGCATATATTTCAAGTATTTGTTTTTTATCAAGCTTTAAATCCATATCAATGGCACGGATTATTTCAAGAATTTTTCTCTGGGGTGTTGCGTCAGTTCTGCCGGTTATGTTTTTAACAATCTGCTGATTGATGGTACTTCCGCCATAAGCAGAGCTTTTGTTAAAAAGATAGTTCATAGTTGCTTTTGTTGTTCTTTGTATATCGAAACCGTGATGCTTATAAAATCTTTCGTCCTCTATAGAAACAAAAGCGTCAAAAAGATTTTGCGGGATTTCATCGTAAGTTGCCCAGATTCTGTTCTGTTCGCCGTATAACTGTTCATATTCTTTAAGATTACCCTGGTCATCCTTGTAATAAATAACGCTGGAAAAATCAAGACCAAGTGACGAATAGTTAATATAATCCACGCTGTTAATTGTGGTAAAGTATATGAAGAGTCCTGTGAAGAGAATACCTATAATTGAAAAACCAAGAAGTGACCATAAAAAAATTCTGGTTGTTTTTTTAACAGGTTTTTTTCTTGTCTTTGAAGAACGTTTCATCATATCACTCCCTTGAATTATATATTTTCAATTTAGTATAGCAGAAATTGTAAAAAAAGTAAATAAAAAAATCAATAATATATACAATATTATTGACAAAGAAGCTCTAAAAATGTTATCATTACAATGAACTTTTATGAAAAAGAGGTGTTTTTATGGAGCTTTTGAAAAAAGTTGCAGAAAAGCTTGAAAATAATAATATGCAGACCTTTGTTGTTGAAACAAAGGAAGAGGTGTATCCAATTGTAAAGAAACTTATACCAAATGACGCTGTTGTGGGCTTTGGCGGTAGTGTGTCTCTTTCTGATACAAAGGTACTTGAGAAACTTGGAAATGACGGCTACAAGCTTTTGGACAGAAGAGTTGAGGGCGCAGACGTTCAGAAAATTTACAGAGATGCTTTTTCTGCAGATTTTTATCTTTGTTCTTCAAATGCCATAACAGAAAACGGTGTGCTTTATAATGTTGACGGTAATGCAAACAGAGTTGCCGCAATAGCCTTTGGACCTAAGAATGTTATAATTATCGCAGGTAAAAATAAAATTGTTAAGGATATTGACAGTGCGGTAAGAAGAGTTAAAGAATATGTTGCACCTAAAAACTGCGTAAGACTTGGTCTTGATACATATTGTGCAAAAAACGGAAAATGTGTTTCCCTTAATAAAGAAAATCCTGAAATGTCTGACGGTTGTGCAAGTGACAGCAGAATTTGTTGTGATTATATTATATCTTCAAGACAGAGAATTAAAAACAGAATAAAAGTAATTCTTGTTAATGAAGAGTTGGGATATTGATTGGAAGGATATATATGAGTAAAAATTTAAAGAAATTAACAGGAGCAAAACTGGGAATAATTATATCACTGGCTATTGCAGTAATTGTGATTGCAACGGTTGTTGTGTGTGCAGCTGTCTATGATAAAATTTTCAACAATGTTTATGTTCTTGATACGGAGCTTTCAGAGTTAACACCAAAAGATGCAGAAGAGCTTCTCTTTAAGCAGTATTATGAAACAGATCCTAAAGCAACTGTTAAGTACAAAGACACAAGTGTGGATATGTACTTCAGCGAATTTGGGGAGCTTGATTATGCAACTACTGCAGGGGAAGCCTTTAAGGTTGGAAGAAAGCTTGGTATTTTAAGTAAGGTATATACTTACTGTACTCCGTTTCAGAAAAGAGATGTTGAGTTTACAACATACATTGAAAAAACGGTTATTACCAATAAAATTGAAGAGCTTTGCGGTACAGACAGTGCAGCATATAAGGACACAACCTATAAAATTGAAGACGGTGTTTTATACATAACTGCAGGAAGAAGCGGTGACTACTGTGATACAGAAGCGGCAATAAATGAAATTGCAGATGCTATGAAAAAGCTGCAGGATGTAGAAGTTGAGCTTAAGGTTAAGCAAGGCAAAAAATATGAGGGTGTGGATGTTAAAAAAATATATGATGAAGTTTGCACAGAGCCTAAAAATGCGTACTACGATGAGAAAAACGGCAAAATAGTTTCTCATGTTGTTGGATATTCCTTTGACATAGGCGAGGTTAAAAAACTTGTAGAAAATATTAAGGATGACGAAACAGTTAAGGTTAATCTTACTGTAAGACTTCCTGAAATGACAGAAGCAAAGCTTACAGGAGAGATGTTCTCAGATACACTTGCAAGTTACAGTACAAAATATAATCCTGCAGAGGTTGACAGAACATATAATATGTTCCTTGCTTCAAAAAAGGTTAACGGAACAGTTCTGCAGCCAGGAGGAGAATTTTCATACAACAAGGTTGTAGGAGAGAGAACAGTTGCAGCAGGTTACAGAAATGCAAAAGTGTTTGAAAACGGCAGAGTTGTGGATGGTCTTGGCGGAGGTATTTGTCAGGTTTCTTCAACAATTTACAATGCGGCACTTTATGCAAATCTTGAGATAGTAGAAAGAAGAAATCATTCATTCTCTGTTGTATATACACCCCTTGGTCAGGATGCAACAGTTGTTATGGGTGCAATAGATTTCAGATTTAGGAATAACACAAAGTACCCTGTAAAGATAGTTTCAAGCGTAAGCGGAGGTCTTTGCACAGTTTCAATTCTTGGCACAATGGATCAGCCATATAAAGTTGAAATTGTAAACACAGTTACATCAACAAAGCCTTATGAAACTGTTTATGTTCAGGACGATACTCTTGCTTTTGGTGAAGAAAAGGTAGTGCAGACAGGACAGACAGGATATAATGTTTCAAGTGTAAGAAAAGTGTATCTTAACGGTGAGCTTATAAAAACAGAAAAAATTTCACCAAGCTATTATTCAGCAAGAAAAGAAGAAATAGCAAGAAATGAAAACGCAGTAGATCCAAATGCTCCTATAGTTGAAGGTGAAGTTGTGCCTGAAGGTGAAGTGCCTCCAGCAGAACAAAACCCACCTGCAGAACCACAGATTCCTGAAACTCCTGATACAAGTGTTGAACAACCACCTGTGCAGGAAGAAGTGCAACCTGAAACAGAAGCATCAGCAGATGTGCAGGAAGAAGTGCAACCGGAAATATAATATAAAAAGTGTCCAATTTTTGGACACTTTTTTAGTTGAGATATTCTTTTAAAGCAGAAAGCTGTTTTTTGGCTTCGTATCTTCCAATATTATAAACTCGTAAAAGCTCGTTTTTGTCGTGGCAGACAGCTTTGATGTTTAAAGGCTCAGGCGGTCTTATAACAAAAAGTTCGCCTCTTTTTTCTTTTTCTCTAATATATTCGGTTGTTTCGTTGTATATGTTATGTCTTTCTGCAACTGCATTTACAAGACTTGGGTATTTTTTATATTTTAATTTTATAAATGGAAGCATTGGATTTTTCTCTTTAACAAAATCTTTTGGTTGCGTTAGAATCACCACATTTTTGTCATAGCCCTTGCTTTCAATAAATTTTATTGGAACGGAATCTGCAACACCGCCGTCTAAAAGCTTCTTATTGCCGATTTCAACCACTCTTGAAACAAGCGGCATTGATGCCGACGCCCTGAACCACAATAAATCATCATCAAGACCGTCGGTGCATTTGTGATAAGCAGCTTTTCCTGTTTCTATGTCTGTGGCAGTTACAAAAAATTCAACAGGTGAGTTTTTAAAAGTTTCTGTGTCAAAAATATCAAGCTCAAATGGAATTCGTCTGTAGCAAAAATCTGCACCAAATATATCCCCTGTTGTTAAAAGTGATTTAAAACTGCAGTATCTTTTGTCGTTGCAGTATTTTGTGTTATATCTTATAGTTCTTCCGATTTGCTTTGATTTATAATTGCATCCAAATGCTGCACCTGCAGAAACCCCTACAAGTCCGTCAAAATCAATGTTGTTTTCAAGGAAAACATCAATTACTCCTGCAGTGAACATTCCTCTCATAGAGCCACCTTCAAGAACTAATCCTTTTTTCATAAATTCACCTCGGGAAAATTATATATTAAAAAAGTTAAGTTGTCAAATCACTAGAACTCAATTCTCTGTGAAAGGGACTTTTGTTGAAATTTTAAAAAGATTTCAAAATTGATATGCAATCAGTTGCGAAAAGTTGATTGTGTTGACTAAAAGCACTTAAAATGATAATATAATCTATAAGAAAACACTATCAAAAAGCCTCCCTTGTGTAAAGGGAGGTGGGTTGCGAAGCAACTCGGAGGGATTGTAATGGACTATAAACACAACAAAGAAATTGTACCACTGGCAAAAGCGTTGAGAAAGAATATGACAAAAGAAGAAAAGCACCTTTGGTATGATTACTTAAGAGAATACCCTATTAGGTTTATAAGACAGAAAGTTATAGGAAATTACATTGTTGATTTTTACTGTGCCAAAGCAAAGCTTGTCATTGAACTTGATGGTTCGCAGCATTATGATGATAAAGGAATAGAAAAAGATGCTTTGAGAACAGAGTTTTTAGAACAATATGGATTAAAAGTTATAAGAATATCAAATCTTGATATAAACAAAAACTTTGAGGGAGTATGTATATTTATTGATAATGAAGTCAAACAATCCCTCAGTCAACT
>JAZSLZ010000121.1:0-15888 GCA_045535635.1 Clostridia bacterium | reverse complement strand
TCCCAACTACTGATAAATTAGAACAAAAAATAAAAAAACCTTTCATTTTCCAGACTTCAGCAGAAACTGTAACAGATATTTTAGAACTGGACTTGCCTGATACAAGATTTGATTTAGCCTTGACATTCCGTGCAAAAGTATCTGAATTTACATCATTGAAGTTTGGAAGGGGTATTTTAAAAAGCAATATTGGATTTAATGGAACATTCTTCAGAATAACAAGTACAGAAATTATACCGATAAACTGTTTGGGCAGAGAAATAGAGGGAACTCCGATATTACATGGTTTAACGATTGCAAACTACATAAATGTTATCATTGATGTTGTCAAAAATGTTCCAATATTAACAATAAACTCAAATGGTGAAACTTTTACACATAATTTTGAGGGCATAGGCGAACCAGGGTATGATAATTGGCGTGGTTCAATGGGAACGGCAAAAGCTTATTTTGAGGGTGAATTTTCTAATGTTAGTATCTCATTTTATCCTAAAAATATAAAAACCAATGTATGGTTGTTTGGCGATAGTTACTTTAATTTCTGGGGACCTATTGCGTTGGAACTAAATGCAAATAATTGTTTGTATGACAGCTATTCGGGCCGAGATTCAAGTGAAGCTTATTTATCACTTGAAAAATATATTGGGATAGGTGTTATGCCTGAATATATTGTATGGTGCATGGGTATGAATGACGCTGACAATGGTTCAGTAAATTCATCTTGGAAAACCACTTTTGACAATGTAGTTGCACTTTGCGAAGAAAATAACATAAAACTAGTTGTTACAACTATACCAAGCACACCTACTCAAGACCATTCGTACAAAAATGCTTATATTAAGGATGTTGGCGTTTGTTATGTAGACATTGCGGAATGTGTGGGTGCAGATGTTTCTACAGCTTGGTATGATGGATTTTTAAGCACTGACAATGTGCACCCAACCGATATAGGAAATAGGGCAATCGCAGCCAGAATGATTTCTGATTTACCGTTTATTTTACAATAAACACATAAGAAAAGATAACTATACGAAAAGAGTAGAGGTGACAGAAGAATGAAAATATGTATAGATGCAGGACATAACTTTTCAAGCTATGACACGGGTGCAACAGGAAATGGTTTAAGAGAACAGGATGTAACCTTTGGTATTGCATCGAAGCTTAAACCGATGCTTGAAGGCGTGGGTGTAGACGTAATTATGACGAGGACACACCTTGCACACAATGTAGGACTTAATTATGATGACTCTCTTGCAGAAAGATGCCGTATTGCAAACGAGAATGAATGTGATTTATTTATAAGCATACACTGTAATTCACATAAAATTGTTTCAGCGAACGGAACAGAGGTTCTTGTGTATAAATTTGGCGGTGAAGCAGAAAAACTTGCAAAAAAAGTACAAAAAGAAATAGTTGAGGCTTTTAATACATCTGACAGAGGAGTAAAAGAATATAATGCAAAGGTATTAAGAAGCACAAATATGGCTGCAATACTTGTTGAGACGGCTTTTATATCCAATGTAAAGGAAGCGGAACTCTTAAAGGACAAGCAGACGGAATTTGCAAAAGCTATTTTTAAGGGTGTGTGTGAATATCTTGGCTTAAAGATAAACGAACCTGAAAAGACGGAAGTAACTTCAGCACAACCTAAAATTGAAAGCGGAAACGATATTGATTATGTGCTTAAATGGAAATACGGTATTACATTTGACAGTGTTGAGAACGAACGAGCGTTTATAAAAGAGCTTGATGAATTAAAGACAAAGGACAGTAAGGCATATTGGGTGTTTTATAAATTGGTTAACGGACAATCTGTTACCCAAAAGGAACATAAAACTACAGAGCCTTACACATACCACATAGAGGGAATAACTCATATTGTTGAGTGTGATCCTATGACGGTAAAAAACGTTGAAACACAATGTGCTACAAATAAGACAAGCTTTAAAAACTTTGTAAGCGGTACATATATTATGAAACAAGGAAACGGTAAATATGCTCCTAATGGTATGTGTAAGAACGAGGATAAGCTTTTTGCCAACCTTATGACACACGGAAATCCTGTGGCTACATTGATTATCTACAAAGATGGCAGTGTTAAGATGAAATACGTATTAGACATAACAAAGGAAACAAATGTTCGCTTTGCTATATCAGGCTATGGTGTATATCCAAAGATAACGGCAACTGATGAAGGTTTTACAGGCGTATATACCGATGTATTAAGAAGTGCAGACAGACCTATTATCGGTTACAGAAGCAAGGACAACAAGATTGTAATTGCAGTAAGAAGTGCATCAAGTGCAGAAAGGGCAAATCAGACGGCCAAGAACTTAAATCTTGATTTTGCAATATCTCTTGATGCAGGAGGAACTACAACTTTAATTGTAGATGGAGATTATAAATTTAAAGGCGACGGAAGAATGAATTACGGCGGAATAAGCTGGGAGTAAATTCTCAAACGATTGGGAATTTGGCAATTATGAAAGGAGAATTATATGAAATGGATTCTAATGGGAATTAAAAGTGCAGCAGGAGCGTTTATAACTTTTATATCTTATCTGTTCGGAGGTTTTGATGTAATGTTTCAGGTGCTTATGTTCTGCATCATTGCAGACTACATAACAGGACTTATGTCTGCATTTTATCTTGGAAAGCTTAATTCAAAGGTAGGCTTTAAAGGAATACTTAAAAAGATTGCAATACTTATGGTTGTAGCTTTGGCAGTTGAAATAGGCAGAGTTACAGGGATGGATGCAGTAAGAGGTCTTATTATGGGCTTCTATATTGCAAACGAAGGTATATCTATTCTTGAGAATGTGGGGAGAATGGATGTGCCTTATCTATCGAAGCTTAAGGATATTTTGGAACAGCTTAAGGATGATAAGAAATAAGGGGGCGGTTTTATGGTATATAGTCCTAAATCAGATATAAATGAGATTGCATATTGGAAGAGAAAATACAATAATGCAAAGAAAAAGAATGATGCATCAGGAATGCAATTTGCCCAGGACAGTGCAAAGAAGTATTATGACAGTCTTATAGGCAAAGGTTATACTAAAGAAGCGGATTACTTAAAAGGTGCTGATGAAAAGTCTGCTTTTGATTATTCAAAAAACTACGGTATAAAGGAAAAGACCGACAAGGTGAATAGCTCCTTTGACAGTTTTGCTGATACATATAAAGGGAATGTTAAGTCTGCACAAGAGGGAGCAATCTCTGCTGCAAAGGCGAGATATGATGCAGGTATGCTTGAGGTGGATAATACCTTTAAAGATAATGCCAGAGCTTTTTATAATCAGTACCTTAAAGAGAAAAAGGCTCTTCCGCAGAACCTTGCGGCACTTGGTATCACCGGCGGAGCTGCAGAAAGCTCTTTGATTGAGCTTGGAAATAATTATCTTAATAATCTTAATCAGGCGCAGATTCAAAAGAATCAGGCAATTGCAGAGCTTGAAGCTGAAAAGGCAGGAGCAATGGCAAATGCTGAAATGAACAGAGCCAATGCCGAAAATGACATTGCAAGACTTGCTTATGAGAAGATGCTTGGTGACAGAGATTTTGATATGTCACAAAGACAGTATCTTGATAATACTTGGCTTAATACAAAATCGTATGATGATTCAAGAGAAGATGTGAAATATGACAGAACCTGGAATGAAAAGGTATACGGTGATTCAAGAGATGATGTGATGTATCAGAGAGGTTGGAATGAGAAAATATACGGAGATCAGCAGACACAGATTGAGTTTGAAAATGCACTTAATGCAGTAAATGTAGGAAACTTCGGACCACTTGCGAAGCTCTGGGGAATGACACCTGATCAGGCAATGCAACAGTATTACGCATTCCTTAAAGGACAGAAACAAGCAACAAATTTTAAGAAAGGCTCGGTGAATGGCACCGTCCCGAGCGATGTTTATGGTGCAGATGATAATGAATGGCAGATTTAATTCGAAGGGAGGTAAGCGGTACTTTTTAAAGGGTACCGCTATGCTTGTATATGATGAAGTTAAGAGATGTGTTTAAACACAACAATAAGAATAAGATTAAAAATCTGAAAAACTACGGTGGAAATGAAGTGAAGCAAAGTGGAGCTATTATGAATCAGAATAATCCGGTTAAGCCGAAAACAGTAAATACTGGCTTACCTTTAGTTAATAAGCAACCTGATAATACTATTGAGTTGTTTAGGCAAAACGCACCGAAGGTTACAACTCCATTTGCGCCTGTGAGAACAGATGTAGGCGATATGAGAGAAGCTCCGAAGCTTTCTGATAAATTCAATTCGTATATGCAGACACCAAAGGGACAACAGATAGCTGATAGTGCTAGGGAGAAATATAGCTATTTTAACGATATTGATGATTATATAGGTCGTTCTTCATATAACAGACAGTATCTTCCTGAAGCTATAAAGTTCAATCATTCAGAAGCGACAAAAAGACAAAATGCGGTAATTGAATTTACTCAGGGAAGAGATATGAATGACCCTGCGGTGCAGAATGAGTATAATGGCCTTAAATACCATAGAGACAAATTTCTTCAGGAAGAAGACAACAAAAAGAATGAGCTTAAAGGCATATATACAGATATTGCAGAGCATTTATCGGACAACTATTCACCGGAGCAGATAGCAGATTATTATAAATACTATTCAAGAGTTAAGCCTGAAGATGCTGACACTCTTGAAGCTATAAAGAATGCAGAACAACTGTATTATTCGAAGGCAGAGCAGAGGGAATATAAGAAAGCAATAGAGGAAGCATTATCAGGGAGTGAAGAAAGCGAAAAAATAAAAAAACAAGCAGAAACTAAACAAATGTATCAATTGTCTGTAACCGGTGAAAATGTTTATGAAAAACATTATATAAAAAAATATCCTGAACTTGCGGAGTTTAAAAAATATGTTTATGGAAAATATGATGAAGAGACTGCTAATAAGATGTTTTTTAAATATTATACTGATAAAACAAACGAAGATTTGAAAGAAAGAAGTAAAGAAAATTGGTTTGCAAAAAATATAGAAAGCCCAGTTGCGAATGTAGCATTGGGACTTGCATCACCAATCTACGGAGCGGAAACACTTATTCAACAGGGTAAAAATATGGCTACAGGCAAAAATGAACCTGTTTCTATGTATTCTCCAGGTAGTGCAGTTATGGCTTCAAAGGATGCATCCGCAGAAGCTTTTACTACTGGAGATGGCGAAACAGAAGCATTTCTTAAGAATGTTTTGTTAAGCGTTGGAGGGAATGCAGCAAATATTGCAATGTTTGGTCCAGCAACTCCTTATATGATGGCTCTGCAGAGTGGTTCTTCAACTGCTTATGAAACTATGAAGAAGGGCGGAACTACAAGTCAGGCAGTATTAAATGGTGTTATAGGTGGTACTATTGAATACTTTACTGAAAAATTACCTTTTGAAGAACTTACAAAAACATTTGCAGGTGCAAAAAGTCTTAAGAATATGTCAAAAGGGGAAGTTACTAAATTTATCGTGGGAAGAATTGGTCTTCAGGCTATTTCTGAATACGGAGAAGAAGCGGTTAACAGTTATGCAAGTACCATTGCAGATATGATTGTAATGGGCGAAAAGAGCGACTATATGCAATATGTTAATGAGCTTGTTAAAAACGGACAAAGTACGGAAAAAGCTTATGAGATGGCAAATAAGAAATTCTTCTTAACTGATCCACAGATGGCAGGTCTTTCAGGATTTATTTCCGGTGGACTTATGTCTTCAGGCTCTGTTGCACTTGGTACTTTGAAAGCTGCATCAGAAGGAAAAGGACAGGTTGTTACATACACAAGCAGTGATAAGCTTGATAAAGAAGCATTAGAAACCTTGAACAATATCGCAAAAGCAGGTGGTGTTAATATTACTGTTGAGGATTTAGCACCTGTTGAGGTTACGGATGAAAACGGCAGCAAGAAGTATATGAAAAACATAGGTGAAACTGATGCAGACGGAACTATCCGTATTAACAGTTCGGAGATGGGAAGTGTTGAAGATGCACTTGTTGCATATCACGAGGTTACACATGCACTTGAAAGCACAGAAGCGTATGATGCATACAGAGATATTGCACTCAACATAATGTACGGTGGAAAAGGAACGGATGCATATAATCAGGTAATGTCTGAAAAATCTTCGCAGTATGGAGATAAAGCACAGGGGACGGACCTTCTTGAAAAAGAGCTTGTTGCTGAATTTACAAGAACACAGCTTTCAAATGAGGGAGTTGTGGAGAGAATTGTAAAAGAAAACAGAAATGTTGCTACAAGAATATACAATGCTCTTAAAAAAGCATACACAAACATCAAAAACAAGCTTCAGGGAAAAGAAACTAACCTTACTGATATGGAGAAAGCGATAAACCTTTTTGAAAAGGCTTTAGGCGAAAACAGAAGAATGTCGTTTACTGAAGCATTGGTAAAAGGCAATACTGATACAAGACCTTATATAGATGCTGAAGGTATGGTGCAGTTCTCTGACAAAGGAAGCGGAGAGAAGAGGTATGCTATAGAAACTCTTCCTGATGGCAAAAAGTATGTTCAGGCAGACAGACAGGTTATCAAAGGCACTGATACTACGCAGTGGGCTAAAGATGTTAAAGATTATATTGATAATGAAATAAGAAAAGGTAAAGATGTTCAGGTTATAACAGATGATGGCGATGTATTGTCAATCACTGCAGATACATCAGGTAAGGCAAGATTTAGAAATGATGTCCTTCAAGCAGATGGTATATATAGAAAGATGACAGATGAAGAGTATGCCACAAAATTAAGAGCAGAAACACATATTGACGAAGTTGCTCAAATTTCTAAAAGGGGAAAAGATATTGTCCCTGATGATAAAAACCATCCTTTTGCAAAAGGTGGTTTTAATTACAGAACTGCATATTTTAAAGATTTTGACGGACAGTATTACAGATTAACATTATCTGTAGGTATTAATGGAGAAATAAAAACTGTATATAATGTAGGCAAAATTAAAGAAGCACAGTTCCCTCGTGGTTCTAAGACCAAGCAGAATAACTCTGCGGTAGGGACAAGTGCCTCTATGAACAATATACCACATCAAAAGGATATTGTCAATAATAATGATATGCAGAAAGGTCAAAATGATGCACAGGGAAGTAATGGTAAACAACATCTTTTAGGTGGAGAGACTTCTGTTGTAGCAGACAGCAAGACATTAGCAGAGGCAAGACGAATGAACCTTAAAGGTATATCGCAGTCAGAAATATTCCAAAAGACCGGATGGTACAAAGGATTTGACGGCAAATGGAAGACAGAGATAGACTCTGATGATGCAGGACTGTTCAAGAATGTTGCAGAAACTAAAGCAGATGCGCCTGAATATAATTCAACTGCTAAATCAAGAACAAGGCTTGAAAGGTATGAAAATGAGGCGGTAAGAAATATTGCAGATGCAATGTCTGTTCGTCTTGGTACTGCAAGAGAGCTTTTTAAGCCTATAATCAAAGAAATCTCAAATGAGTATATGAAAACAGGGAAGCTTTCGGAAGAAACCGTTGACAGACTTTTTGAAGAAGCATACAAGAATGGCAGAAAGGTAAATGATGAAGCATATAAAGAATATGCTGATTTAAGAAACTATCTTCGCAACACAAAAATATATATTGATAAAGAAGATGCCAATGATATTCCTGATTTCTTCAAAGAGATAAGAAGATATATGGGAAGGTTATCTGTAAGCAGTACAAACGGAACATCTGTTGACAGCATATATCAAGAGCTTAATGAAATGTATCCTTCATTATTCCCTGATACTATATATGCACCGTCTGAAAGAATGCAAAAGATTATGGAAGTGTCGGACGATTTAAGACGAACAGAAACTTCTCTTGATACATACTATAACACAGACGAGCTTAAGAATGATTTAAGATACGAATTTGAAGCTGCTGTATATAAGTTCAGAGATAGCCTTTGGGAAGTAAAGCATTTTAATGATTCGCTTGAAAAAGCAGAGGTTAAACCGGGAACAGAGATTAATGCAGACTCAATGAAGAGTGTTTATAAAGAGCTTTCGATATATCAAAAAGAAGCGGACAAGGCTATGAATAAAATCCTTTTAACGAAGGATGAAAAAGCTATTCTTGACGATATGCTTAAAGGTAAAAGAACTGCATCTCCAAAATATGTACCTGATGGGCTTAATAAGGGCAATATTATGAAAGCTTATGAGGCTATGGCACCTGTAAGAGCTATGCAGAATATTATTGAGGAACACAAAAAGGCGGTAAGGGAAAATAAAAACAATACTGCTATGGGTATGCTTGAAAGCTCTGACTTCTGGACAGATAAGAGATTGGTTGGCGGACTTCGTTATGCTACAGAAACACAGGAACGAAATGTATATGATATTGTGCATAAGAAAGAAGATGCAGATAAGATAATCGATACATATTTCACTCCTGTTCACGATCACGAAGCTGAAAGAACGAGATTCAAACATAATTACTTCGAGAGAGTGCGTGATATGAAAATAGACTTAAGAGTGCGACGAGGCAATAAGAATACAGAGTCAGAAGCAGTACAGTTTATAGGCGAAGTTGAAGGGGATATTGCAGACCTTGAAGCAAAGGCTAAAAAGAGACAGCTTACTAAAGATGAAAATGACAGACTTATAAACCTTAAAGGTGGTCTTGTTGATTTCAAAAATAACAATCCTAATCTTGATTATAGCAAGATAAATAACTGTATTAAGGAATTCCATAAGATATACGATGAACTCTTCGAAGAGATGAACACAGTTCGCATCAGAAACGGATATGCACCTGTTGAATACAGAAAGAATTATTTCCCACATTTTATGGAAACAGGGACAGACGATATCACAGGCAAGATTGCAAAGGCTCTTGGTATTAATGTTGATGTTACAGAGCTTCCTACAGACCTCGTGGGCAGGACAGAAAACTTTAAGCCCGGAATTGCTTGGGTACAGCATGTGAAGAGAAGAAACACCAATGTAACTAAGTATGATGCTATTGAAGGCTTCCAAAAGTATATTGAAGGCGTATCGGATGTTATATTCCATACAGACGACATACAGAACTTGAGAGCTTTTGAAAGAGCGCTTAGATATAAGTATTCAGAAAAAGGTGTCAAGGATGAAATTGATTCCTTGAGAGATAGGGCCGATATCACCGATGAACAGAGAGAAACTCTTCTTGAAGAAGCATACAAGAGAAATATAACATCTCTTGGCAACTATGTTAACAACCTTACTGAATACACCAACCTTCTTGCTAATAAGAAATCAATGCACGACAGAAGTGTTGAAAGTGATTTTGGAAGAGGTTTTTATAATTTTGTAAACTGGATAAGCAAGAAACTTGCAAAGAATATGGTGCTTGGTAATCTTTCGACAGCTATTACGAATTTTATTCCTATGCATCAAGCTACGGCAGCACTTGGCGACATAAATATGCTTGTTGGATATAATCAAACTGTTAAAAATATGATTAAGAAAGATGGTTTTGATGAAAGAAGCGCATTTTTAACAAATAGATTTCTTTCAGGCGAAAGACTTGCGAAGGATTCCAAGATAGAAAAGGCACTGGCGAAACCAATGAACATAGTTGACGAATTAACGTCCGGAACTATATGGAGAGCTAAATATCACCATAATATTAAGAAGGGTATGAGTGATGCGGAAGCAATTAAAGATGCGGATAGCTATGCTGCAGGATTAATTGCAGATCGTTCAAAAGGTGCTTTGCCGACAGTTTTTGGCAGAAAGAATCCTGTGGCAAAAATACTGTCAGCGTTTCAGGTTGAACCCAATAATCAAATCAGACATTTATTTAAAGATTTCCCTGAAGAGGTTGTTGATAATGTTGTTTTAGGAATATTAAGACTTGTGCTTGGCGCATATTTTTTCAACGATGTGTATGAAAAGGTTTGCGGAAGAAGACCAGCTCTTGATCCTTTGGGATGGATAAATGAGTTTTATGGTGATATAAATGGTAAAAAGCTTAACAATAGTATTGATATTTTAATAACACTATGCGAAGGAGATCCAAAGCTTGTTGAGGAAGTAAGAAAAAAAGGAAGATTTGAAACCGCTGTAAATGTGACAGATAATATTGGCGGAAATTTACCTTTTGCCGGTGGTTTCTTGGGAGCAGTTGGCGGTCTTTCAGGACTTGAGTTTGATAATGCAAGAGTGCCTATAGCATCAGCATTCCCAGATATAGGGAAAATAGGGCGTTCGTTTAATGAAGGTGTATCTGCAAAGAAACGAGCAGAGGTGTTGGCTGATGAAGTTGGAGGAACAGCAGCAATGCTTTTTATGCCTTATGGCGGAAATCAGATTTCAAAAACTATAAAAGGTGTTAAGGCTTTGGCTAAAGGTGGCAGTTATAAGGTCAATAATGACGGAGAAGAAGAACTACAATATCCTATTGAAAACGATTTCTTTACAGGAGCACAAAGTGTTGTATTTGGCAAAAATGCAACCGAAGGGGCGAGAAAATGGGTTGATGAAGGTTTTGGAAGTCTTACAGCAGAACAGACAGACCTTTATAAAGAAATGATAAAGGATAAAAACACAAAGAATACAGACATCTATAATGCAATCAATAGTGCAAGCAAAGCTAAAAAAATTTCAGACGGAGATAAATCAAAAACAGAAGCACAGGTAAGACACGAAACCTTAAGCTCTGCTAAAGGCCTTACACTAAGCCAAAAGGCGAAAGTTGAAATAAACTTTTACTCAAAGGGTGAAGATGGCAATAAGGGGAAAAGAGAAAAAGCACAGGATTTAATAGATTTCGGTATTGCACCTGAAAAGGTTGCTAAACTGTATTATGATTATGATGTACACGATGATGTGAGCAAAGAAGCTAAATATGAAAAGTTCTTTGCTATGACTGATGGCAGAACGAAAAAAGCATACGAAAAATGGGGATACGAGCCTGATCTGTCTGTTATTAAGAGAGAAGCACTTGCAAATGATGACAGTCTTTCACCTGAAGAAAAACAAGCGGTAAATAAAGCACTATTTGGAGAAACAAAAACGGAATATGATTTCAGTAGTGCAGATAACTACTATTATTCTATTCTTACGGAAAATCAGCAGGAAGGCTATGATACCTACATTAAAAACTACGGTGAAAAATCTATGAACACAAGGACATTCTATTATGTAGTCAAAGTGATGGGAAGCCAAAAGGATGGAAAAGGAAGCGGACGAGTTGCGGAGATTGCAAGATTGAGAAAAATAGGAGTACCTCTTAATCAAGCAAACCGAATCTATAATGTTCTAAAATAAAACAGAGGAGCGAAAAGCTCCTCTTGTTTGTCCATTATTTGTCCATTATTTGTCCATTTGTCCAAGAAAATTTGAGAGAATAAGAGAAAAGAAGAAAACGGACAAAGCCCGTAAAATAAGGCTTTAGAGCATTTCAGAAAACATAATTTTAAGGAATAATCTGTTTTGGTAGTGTAGAGGTCACGGGTTCGATTCCCGTCAACAGCTCCAAAAAGAAACGACAATTTTCATTGAAAGTTGTCGTTTCTTTTTGTACTATTATCTTTTCACTTTTCTCTCTGTTTATTTTGACAATACTTGCTTTGATATATTAAATATGATGTAAATTATCAAATTGATAACAACAATACTTGCTCCTGTAGGAAGTGAATATATGTATGAAATCACTATGCCTGATAAGAGACAGAAAATTGAAATTATAACCGAGATAAGTGTTACCATACGATATGTTTTAGCAAGTGTCATTGATGTAATTGCAGGGAAAATAATTAATGCGGAAATAAGCATTGCCCCCATCATTCTCATACCTAAAACTACCGTTACTGCAGTAAGCAGAGCAAGTATTAAGTTATAAATATCAGCTTTAATTCCTGTAGCCTTGGCAAAGGTTTCATCAAGCGTAACCGAGAAAATCTGATGATAAAATATGCTGAAAAGTGCTAAAACAAATAGTGATAGTATAATGCTTAAAATTACATCCTCATTGCTCATTGATAAAATACTGCCGAACATATAATTATAAACATCTGTGTTCATTCCTTTTGTAACAGATAATATAATAACGCCAAGTGCAAGTGATGATGTTGAGATAACCGCGATTGCTGTATCACCTTTAACTTTAGAGGAATTGTTAATTCTAAGAAGCAAAAAAGCTGCAAAAACAACTATGGGGATAGCAACTTTAAGAGGTGCCGCATTAAGAGCAGAAGCTACTGCAAGTGCACCAAAGCCTACATGGGAAAGACCATCGCCAATCATTGAGTATCTTTTTAATACAAGAGGTACACCTAAAAGTGCAGAACATACTGAAACTAAAACACCTACAATGATTGCTCTTACTATAAAGGCATATGAGAAAAATTCTGCAAGTATGTTAAGCATTTCTGTCACCTCTGTCAAAGCTCTTTATATATTCATTAGTGTCGCAGAAAACATAGGAATCCTTTGATAAATTAAGAACCTTGTTTGAATATTTTAATGAGGCGTCAATATCGTGAGAAACCATAATTACTGTTATTAAATTTTCCTTGTTAAGTCTGTTTATAGTTGTATATAGCTCTTTTATAGCCACAGGGTCAAGACCTGCCGCCGGTTCGTCCAAAAGCAGAAGCTTTTTTGTGGCACACAATGCTCTTGCAAGGAGAACTCTTTGTTGTTGTCCGCCTGAAAGCTCGTTGAAGCTTTTATCTTTTAAATGGGAGATTTCAAGCAAATTCATATTTTTAAGAGCAAGGGCTTTATCTTGTTTTGTGTATAGCGGCATAAAAGCTTTTCTGTTAAGGCAACCTGAAAGAATTATTTCATAAACACTTGCAGGAAAATTATCAGGAATTGTACTGTTTTGAGATAAATAGCCAATTTCGTTGCTTTTTAATTCTTTAGAAAATGTTATTTTACCTTCTGTCGGGAATATAAAACCTAAAATAGCTTTTACCAGTGTGCTTTTTCCTGTGCCGTTTTCACCTAATATGCAAAGATAATCTCCATCATTAACATTAAAGGTCAAGTTGTTAACTATGCGGTTTTTATTATATGATAATGTAACATTTTCACATTTTATAATAGACATCAGTTTAAAACCTTTCTTAAATTTTCTGCATTTTTAGTCATAAGTGTTATATAAGTTTCGCCATTTTCCAAGTCATATTTTGAAATGTTATGACAGGAGTGGAACAGATACATTTCACAACCTGTTTCCTCGCAGATAATATCTGCAATTTTTTTGTCTGAGAATTCTATATAAAAAACACCTTTTATATTTTCTGAATTTACCCTGTTGGCAAGTTCTGCAATTTTAGATGCACTTGGTTCTGCATCTGCACTGCATCCGTGATATGCTGATAAGTGAGAAAGTCCGTATTCTTCTGTGAAGTATTTAACAGGAAATCTGTCTGCAAATACCACAGTTTTATTTTCTGAATTTTTAACTATTTCAGAAAAAGTATTGTGTAGCTCAAGCAGTTCTTTTTTAAAGGTATCACGGTTGTTTGTGTAATAATCACAGTTTTCAGGATCTAAAATACATAGTTGTTCATATATTGCCTGTGAAATAGAAATAACATTTAATGGGGAACACCACACGTGTTCATCATACCCTTCGTCTGTATAAAGTTTATCTGCAAAAGCTGTCATTGTAATGGTGTTTTTAAGCTCTATTTCTTTTGTCAGATTTTCTATCCAATGCTCCGACTCACCGCCGTTGTATATAAAAATATCGGCGTTTTGTATAGTTATAATATCTTTTGGGGTAGGCTCGTAGGAATGGCTTTCTGCACCTGTTGGTACAAGAAGAATTATTTCGGCTTTGTCTCCTGCAATTTCTCTTGCAAAATCGTAGGCAGGGAACATAGTTGTTACGATAGTAATTTTGTTTTGGTCTGTCTGTGGTTGAGAGCAGCCTGTAAATACAAGCATAAGTAAAAGCACTGCTGCAATTATTTTTTTCATTGATTTACTCCTTTTTGTACACAATTTTCGCAGTATCCGTATAAAACAGTTGATGTTGTATCGATATTGAAATTATGCATTGTTGTAATATGGTTTTTAAGTAACTGTGTATGTTCACATTCAAGATGAATTATTTTTTTACAGCTGTTACATTTAAGGTGAAAGTGGTTTTCGCATCCGGTATGCTTGTCTGCATACTGATAGAGTGATATGTTTGAATTATTATCATAAAAGCATCTTATTATTCCTGAAGCAGTCAACTCTTTTACAAGCCTGTAAACTGTACTTTTGCCAATATTGAATTCACTGCAAAGATTTTGTGCTATTTCGTTTACAGAAAATTGAGAATCCTTATTTTCTTTGAAAAAAGAAATGAGGGTTTCTTTTTGTTTTGTGTTATATTTATTCATATTTCACCTCTAAATTGAGAATCACTCTCATATTATAATGTTTTTAGTTGGTTTTGTCAACAAAAAAAGCACCATTTAGGTGCTAATTTCTGGTACTGAAAAAAAGTATAATCATAGATGGAATAAATGATGCCCAGAAGATGTATCCTGCATAGCTTTTTATAGCAACGGAACAGTCGTTAAATACATTTAATGCAGGAGAGTATATGCTGAAAATTATATATGTGATAAGAAATGATATGAGAGCTATTGCAATTTTGCCTTTTAGATATTTTTTCACAGAGATATTTAAGTCGCTGACTATATCTAATGTCTGAAGAGTTATACACAAGCCTGAGAATCCAATAACAAGAGAGCAAAGTGCCAGTTTTAGCGGTGCAGATGCAGGTGTAATAGAAAGCATAATAACACCGTTTGATATTTCAAATATTCCACAAAGCAATGCGGTTATTATATCGTTTTTAAATGGTGAAAATACTAATAAAAGCTCACAGATTACTGAAAAGAAAACAATATAACCACCAACAATAATTGAGGTTACTGCAGCTTCTCTTACTGAAAGTGTAAACGGATTTTTTATTATTTGCTTTTCGGTGGATATAGCTGTAATATGTTGTGGTGCATTTTTGCGGATTAGATAGCCGTATAAAAGTGAAGAAAATATATGTATTAAGTATAATATGTATCCTGTTTTTCTGTCACAAAGTATTGAAAGCCCCACTGTCCCTATTATAAAAAGAGGACTGCAATTGTTTGAAAATGGCAGAATGTGTTCTGCCTGAGCCTTGCTTAGTCTTTTTTTTTAGCCATATCGCAAACAAGTGTAGCTCCTGTGGGATAACCTGATAATGAACCAAGCAGAATAACCTCTGCACATTCATCTGATATGTTAAAAATTTTTCCTATAATTCTGTATAAACCGAAATTTGCCTTACTGTATATGATATATTTACAAATGACCATAAATGGGAATATAGAGGGCAGTACACACCGTGAAAAGGTCTTTAATCCGTTTAATGCCCCTTTTATTGAAATGTGAGGAAATGCCGTAATAACAAACAGAAGCAATAAAATACTTCCTGTCTTTAAAATGCTTTTTAGTTTTAATAATTTGATTTTCATAGTTTGTCTCCTTTTGTTTTTAATATATTTTATTGCATACTTTAAATAATATTACTCATATCCTAAAATAAAGGGGTGAGACCGTGGCGATTAAAGAGAAGATGGCAGATATAATTGAAATGCCCAAAGAAATAGTTCTTAATTATCCTAAAATGATTGTAACGGGTAAAAGAGAAATTGTGGTTGAGAATATAATAGGAATAATTGAATTTACCGACAAGCTGATAAGATTAAGCACAGAAACACACATTTTGAAAATATGCGGTTATATGCTTGTTATTAAAAATCTCTCCACGGACGGTATTGAAATTACAGGCGAAATTGTAAATGTTGTTTTTGAGTAGGTGGAAAAATGAAAATAAGTGATTTTATAAAAGG
>JAZSLZ010000001.1:0-8816 GCA_045535635.1 Clostridia bacterium | reverse complement strand
TGGCCTCCGACTTCATTGATAAAAACCAAAAGGATTACTACTTAAGAGAAAAGCTTAAGGTTATAAAAGATGAGCTTGGTATGGGCTTTGATGCAAATGAAGATGAAATCCAGATTGAAGATAAAATCAAGGCGCTAAAGCTTGAAAGCCAGTATGAAGAAGAATTATTAAACGAAGCAAAAAAACTTAATTATGTTGGCCCTATGTCTCAGGAATACGGTGTGCTTAAAACACATCTTGACACAGTTTTAAGCCTTCCGTTTAATAAAGAATTTTCAGAATTTGAATCATTTGAAGCGGCTGAAAAATTCCTTAATGATTCCCATTTTGGTATGGTAAAGGTTAAAGAAAGAATTCTTGATAATTTAGCCGCAAGAATATATAACAGTGAATACAGTGGCAGTATAATATGCCTTGTAGGTCCTCCGGGGGTTGGTAAAACATCTATTGCAAATTCTGTTGCACAGGCACTTGGAAGAAAATTTGTGAAAATTTCTCTTGGCGGCGTTAAAGATGAAAGTGAAATAAGAGGACATAGAAAAACCTATGTAGGAGCAATGCCTGGCAAAATAATATCTGCATACATAAGAGCAAAATGCAACAATCCGGTATTTCTTCTCGATGAAATAGACAAGCTAAGTAATGATTACAGAGGAGATCCTACTTCTGCTCTTTTAGAGGTTTTAGATCCTGAACAAAATAAAATATTTACTGATAACTACATTTCAGTACCTTTTGATTTATCAAAAACATTATTTATAGCAACTGCAAACGACCTTTCTGAAATTCCGTATCCCCTTCGTGACAGAATGGATATAATTGAGCTTGAAAGCTATACAGTTCAGGAAAAGTTAAGCATTGCAAAGGAATATCTTATTCCAAAGCAACTTAATGCCCATAAGTTAAAAGGACTTAAGCTTTCAGACAGTGTAATCTTAAAAATAATTGAAGACTACACAAGAGAAACAGGGGTAAGACAGCTCGAAAGATGCATTTCCACAATCTGCAATAAAAGTATAAGAGAATTACTTAAAGATAAAAAACTTTCAGTTACTGTTAAAAATCTGGAGAAGTTGCTTGGCAAACCTGTTGCAAAGGACGAAAGCGATAAATTAAAAGCAGAGATTGGAATTGTGAACGGCCTTGCATGGACTATGTTTGGCGGAGATGTTCTTAAGGTTGAGGCAGGAGTTGTTTCAGGCTCAGGTAAGGTTGATGTTACAGGTAATCTGGGAGAAGTAATGAAGGAGTCTGTAAGTTTAAGCTTGTCTGTTGTGAAGGCACTTATGCCAATGCTTAAAATTGACGAAGAATTCTTCAAAAAATATGACATTCATATTCATTTCCCTGAAGGTGCGGTTCCTAAAGACGGACCATCTGCAGGTATCACAATAACAACTGCAATAGTTTCTGCAATTACAGGCAGAAAGCCAAAAGCGAAACTTGCTATGACAGGGGAAATAACATTAAACAGTTCTGTTCTTGCAATAGGCGGAGTTAGAGAAAAACTCCTTGCTGCGGCAAGAAAGAATATTACAGATGTAATTGTTCCAATGTCCAACAAAAAAGATGTTGAAGAGTATGAAAGACAAGGCGTTAAGTTTGGTCTTAATATTCACTATGTTAAAAATATAGAAGAGGTGCTTAAAATCGCCCTCAATAAGGAGTAATTTATGAACCTTCATAATGCAGAATTTATAATTTCGGCAGTTTCAGACAGACAGTACCCAAAGGGTGAGCTTCCTGAACTTGCGATGGTTGGCAGATCAAATGTAGGGAAGTCATCGCTGATTAATAAAATACTAAACCGCAAAAACTTTGCAAGAGTAAGCTCAAAGCCTGGAAAAACTACAACAATAAATTTTTACTCAATTGATAAAAAACTTATGCTTGTTGACCTTCCTGGATATGGCTATGCAAAGGTTTCTAAAAAGGAAAAAGAAAAATGGGGCGGAATGATTGAGTTCTATCTTAAGTCAAGAGATTGTATGAAGGCGATTTTCCTTTTGGTAGATTCGCGTCACGAGCCGTCTGAAGACGATATTATAATGCTTAAATGGATAAGAGCGTACTCAAAGAATTTCTATGTTGTTGCTACAAAATCAGACAAGCTTAAACCATCTCAAAAAGCAGAATGCCTTGATAAAATCAAGGAAATTATGATTGTTGACGATGAGCATTTTATTCCTTTTTCTTCGGAAACAGGAGAGGGAAAGGACAGAATTCTTGCTATTCTTGAAAATTTAGCAATATAATCTTGTGTATTTGCGAAAAATGTGTTAAAATAATTAGATGAAAATTTAAACGAAGAGGAATAATTATGAAAGATACTAAAATTCTTGCACCAAAAGGCACCCACGATGTGTTGCCTGATGAATCATATATATGGCAGGATATTGAAAGCAAAATGATGGCAATCTGCAGAAATTTCGGATATAACGAAATCAGATTTCCTACATTTGAACACACAGAACTTTTTAACAGAGGCGTAGGCGATACAACTGACGTTGTACAGAAAGAAATGTACACCTTTAATGATAAAGGAGACAGAAGCATCACTTTAAGACCTGAGGGTACTGCGTCAACTGTAAGAAGCTTCATCGAGCATAGCCTTTACGGACAGGCTCTCCCTGCAAAAATGTGCTATCTTATTTCATGTTTTCGTTATGAAAGACCACAGGCAGGAAGATTCAGAGAGTTCAGACAGTTCGGTGTGGAAAACTTCGGAAGCCACTCAGCATATACAGATGCAGAGATTATCACTCTTGCTATGGAGCTTTTGTCATCTGCAGGAGTAAAAGGTCTTAAGCTTTACATAAATTCGATTGGTTGTGTAGAGTGCAGAAAAAAATACAACGAGGTTTTAAAGAACTTTTTAAATAGTAAAAAAGAAAGTCTTTGCGGACTTTGTATGGACAGAATTGACAGAAATCCGCTTCGTGTTCTTGATTGTAAGAACAAAGACTGTCAGGTGATACTTGAGGATGCACCAACAGTTGACAGTGTTCTTTGTGAAGATTGTGTTAAGCATTTTGATACACTTAAAAAAGCACTTACAGAGCTTGGTCTTGACTATGAAGTAGATACAGGACTTGTAAGAGGTCTTGATTATTATACAAAAACTGTTTTTGAAATCAAATCAGAAGACCTTGGTGCACAGTCAACAGTTTGCGGTGGCGGAAGATACGACGGTCTTATTGAACAGCTTGGAGGTCCGTCAACACCTGGTATCGGTTTTTCAATCGGTCTTGAAAGACTTATCAGCATTGTGCAGAAGCAGAATACAGTCTCAGCAGAGAAACCTGCTCCAAAGCTTTATATTGCTTCAATGGGAGAGGATGCAACTGCACTTGCATTTAAGTGTGTTACTGCACTCAGAAAAAATAATATTTCTGCAGAGTTTGACCATCTTGGTAAATCTGTTAAAGCACAGATGAAATATGCAGATAAAATCGGTGCAAAATTCTCAATCGTACTTGGTGATGACGAAATTGCACAGATGAACGCTAAATGCAAAAATATGGAAACAGGCGAAAGCTTTGATATAGACATCAATGAACTTGCAAAAGGAAACTTTTAATTGGTAAGGGGTTATAAATATGAGTAAATTTGAAGAATTACGCGCAAGAGGTATGCTTGCACAGATGACAAATGAAGAAAAAATAAAAGAGCTTATCGATAACGGTAAAGCAACCTTTTATGTTGGTTTTGATCCTACAGCGGATAGCCTTCATGTTGGTCATCTTTTAGTTATGATAGCAATGAAGCATCTTCAGGATGCAGGTAACAAGGTTATCGCACTTATTGGTGGCGGTACTGTTATGGTTGGCGATCCTACAGGCAAAACAGATATGAGAAGAATTATGGGCAGACCTGAAATTGAGGCTAACTGCGCAAAATTCAAGCAGCAGCTTTCAAGATTTATTGACTTTTCAGATGGAAAAGCAATTATGGTTGATAACGGAGACTGGCTCTTAAAACTTAACTATATTGAGTTCTTAAGAGAGGTTGGTGTTCATTTCTCTGTAAATGAAATGCTCCGTGCAAAATGCTTTCAGACAAGACTTGAAAAAGGCCTTTCATTCATTGAGTTTAACTATATGCTTATGCAAAGCTATGACTTCTTACAGCTTAACAGAGAATATGGTTGTAACCTTGAAGTTGGCGGTGATGACCAGTGGTCAAACATCTTAGGCGGTATTGACCTTGTAAGAAAATTCCAGGGTAAAGAGGTATATGGTCTTACAATGCAGCTTCTTACAACATCTGAAGGTAAGAAAATGGGTAAAACAGAAAAGGGAGCTCTTTGGCTTGACGCAGAAAAATGCACACCTTATGAGTTCTATCAGTACTGGAGAAATGTTGCAGATAACGATGTTAACAAGCTTATTAAGATCTTCACATTTATTCCTGTTGAAGAACTTAAAAAATATGAAAGCTATGAAGGTGCTCAGCTTAATGAAGTAAAAGCAATTCTTGCTTATGAAATCACAAAAATCGTTCACGGTGAAGAAGAAGCAAACAAAGCAAAAGCGGCTGCAGAAGCACTCTTTACAAAAGGTGCGGCAGATGCAAATGCTCCAACTATTACAATCTCAAAAGCTGACCTTGAAAAACCACTTATTGATATTCTTGCAGAAGGTAAAGCAATTCCTTCAAAGGGTGAAGGAAGAAGACTTATTCAGCAAGGCGGCGTTTATGCAAATGATGCCCGTGTTGAAGCCATTGACTTTAAACTCTCTGAAAACGACTTCGCAAACGGCGATCCTGTTGTTAGAGTAGGTAAGAAGAAACACTATAAAATAGTAATTGAATAATAAATAATGTGCAATCTTACAATGTGGGGTTGCACATTTATCATATTTACGGAAAAATATGTTAAAACCGCACAAAATTATAAAAATATAATGATTTTATTTTATGTAAAGTATAGCTTTTTGTATATATTTGTGATATAATGTCAAGTGTTAATGCAATTATAATAAAGGGGGCATAAAAATGTCAGAAAAACAGGTACCTGCATTTAACGGAACTAAAGAGCAGGAAGCGAAACTTATGGAAGTTATCGCAAAACACAAAGAATCAAGAGGTGCGTTGATTCCTGTACTTCACGAAGCTCAGGAAATCTATGGTTATTTGCCTATTGAAGTTCAGACAATGATTGCGGAAGGTCTTAACATACCGCTTTCAAAAGTTTACGGCGTTGTAACCTTTTATGCACAGTTTTCTCTCTATCCAAAGGGAAAATATAATATCGCGGTTTGCCTCGGAACAGCTTGTTATGTTAAAGGTTCAGGCGATATAATCGAAAAATTTAAACAGAGACTTGGAATTGATGTTGGTGAATGTACACCAGACGGTAAGTTCTCAATTGAAGCTACAAGATGTATCGGAGCTTGTGGACTTGCACCGGTTCTCACAGTAAACGAAGATGTATATGGTCGTCTTACTGTTGATGATGTAGACGATATTCTTGCTAAATATAACGATTAAGGAGCAAACAATATGCTATTATCTGATATCAAAAAACTTTTAAATGCTGAAGTTTTAAGCGGAGAAGATGAAAAAGCTTTATCTGAAAAAGATATTCACACAGCTTGTGGTTGTGACCTTATGAGTGATGTTCTTGCTTTTGTTAAAGATCAGTCATTGCTTTTAACAGGTCTTATCAATTCTCAGGTTATCCGTACCGCAGAAATGATGGATATTGTGGCGGTTTGCTTCGTAAGAGGAAAGGTTCCACCTGAAGATGTTATTGAACTTGCAAAGGAAAAGGGAATAACAATCCTTTCAACAGAATATCCTCTTTATCTTTCTTGTGGTAAGCTTTACAGCGAAGGCTTAAGAGGAAACTGCAATGACTAAAAAGTATATAATTTCAGGCGAAGATTTTTCCTTAGCAGGTGAAGCTTCAAGTAACTTTAAATCAGTTATGAAAAAGCTTGGTATTTCACCGGAGGTTATCAGAAGAGTTTCAATCGCTATGTATGAGGCGGAAATAAACACCATCATACACGGTGGCGGAGGCGAGTGTGAGGCAGAGGTTCTGCCGGGCAAAATTTCTGTAACCTTTAAGGATCAGGGACCGGGAATTGCAAATCTTGACCTTGCAATGCAGGAGGGATACTCTACTGCAGGTGATAAAATAAGAGAGTTGGGATTTGGTGCCGGAATGGGATTGCCGAACATCAAAAGATATACAGATGATATGCTTATTGATACAGCACCAGGAAAGGGAACAACAATCACATTGATTGTTAACCTTTAAAAATGTCTCCTGTTTGCCTACGGACAGGAAAGTAAGACAAATATGTGGGCAGAAGGACTGTGATAATATGGATTATTTCCATTCGGTTACTCTGGAAAAAGATAGATGTCTTGGTTGCACCAATTGTATCACTCGTTGTCCTACAGAAGCAATAAGAGTACAAAACGGTAAAGCCAAAATTATAAAAGAAAGATGTATTGACTGTGGTGAGTGCGTAAGAGTGTGTCAGTCTCATGCAAAAAATGTTACGACGGACAGCTTTGATATGCTTAAGAAATTCAAGCATAATATAGCAATGCCTGCACCGACCTTTTACAGTCAGTTTTCTTCAGAGATAAGTGTTAATAAAATATTAAACGGTTTTATAAAAATCGGCTTTGATGATGTTTTTGAAGTTGCAAGGGGAGCTGAGTATGTCAGTGCAGCAACAAGACAGATTTTAGCCGAAGGAAAGTGTAAAAAACCGGTTATAAGCTCGGCTTGTCCGGCAGTATTAAGACTTATTCGTGAAAGATTCCCCAATTTACTTGAAAACATATTGCCACTTATTTCGCCAATGGAAGCGGCGGCAAGACTTGCAAGAGAAGAAGCTATTAAAAAAACAGGCCTTAAAGATGACGAAATAGGAGTTTTCTTTATTACTCCTTGTCCTGCGAAAGTTACCAGCATAAAAGCACCGTTAACTGTGGAAAAATCAAGCGTTTCAGGTGCTATAGCACTTAAAGATGCCTTTGCAAAGATATATCCTCTTATTGAGAAAATCGAAGAAGAAAAAAATCTTGCGGTTTCAGGAAGCGAAGGAATTTTCTGGGCTAGAAGCGGCGGAGAGTGCAGAGGTACAGGTGTTGAAGATTACATAGCAGTTGACGGAATTCACAACGTTATTAAAGTGCTTGAAGAAGTTGAATACGGTAAACTAAATGCCGTTGAATTCATAGAGTTTTCAGCTTGTCTTAACGGATGTGCCGGAGGTGCTTTGTGTATAGCAAATTCTTTTGTTGCAACAAGAAGAATTGCACTTCAGTCCAAGAAGGTTAAAAACCTTCCGGTAAAGAATATAGAGGTTGATACTGAAGGACTTAAGTGGCAAAAAGAGGTTGAAGCCAGACAACACTCAAAGCTTGATGAGGATTTTGAGGTTGCTATGCAGAAGATGGAACAGCTTGATGAAATTTACGACAGACTTCCAAAGCTCGACTGCGGATCCTGCGGTTCACCAACATGTCTTGCTTTTGCAGAGGATATAGTAAGAGGCTTCAATCATGAAGATGAATGTGTTTTCATTCTTAAAGATAAACTCAGCGAGATGGTAAAAAAACTTGATGAGTTGAAAGATAATTCATAAGAAAGTCTTGGTAATGATTATGAAAGTATCCGAATTAACAGAAAAACTTAACCTTACAGTAGTTACAAAAACAGACTACGAAGACAGAGAAATAAATGGTTGCTATATTGGTGACCTTTTAAGCTGGGTAATGGGAAGAGCTCAGGCAGACAATGTGTGGATAACAATTATGAACAATATCAACATTGTTGCAGTTGCGGCTCTTGCAGATGTTGCCTGTATAATTCTTTGTGAAAGCGTTAAGGTTGAACAAAGCATTATAGATAAAGCAAACAGTCAGGATATTATAATACTTTCGAGTGAGCTTACTGCGTATGAACTTGCAGAAAAGCTTGTGGGTACAATATAATGATTTATTATGATTTCCATATTCACTCGGCGTTATCACCTTGCGGTGATAAGGATATGACGCCGAATAATATAGTGAATATGGCAGCAATTTCAGGACTTGATACTATTGCAGTTTCGGATCATAACTGTGTTGGAAATGTGAGAGCTGCAACAGAAGCGGGGAAAAACTGCGGAGTGAATGTTATTCCGGGCATGGAGGTTGAAACCTCAGAAGAAGTTCATATTTTAACGCTTTATCCTTCAATAGATATAGCGGAAGATGTGGCTAAGGAAGTTTACAAAAAGTTGCCTGATATTAAAAACAGACCAGATATTTTTGGAGAGCAGATTTATATGGACAAAGAGGACAATATAATCGGCTATGAGGAGAAGCTTCTTATTTCTCCAACAAGCCTTGCTCTTGAAGATTTATTTGATCTTGTTAAATCAGCAGGTGGATTGTTCATTCCTGCCCATGTGGACAGACATTCATACAGTGTGCTTACAAACCTTGGTTTTATTCCTGATGATCTTGATATTAAAAATATTGAAATATCAAAGGCTACAACTGATATTGAATCCTACCTTAATGCAAGAGCTGATTTAAGAAGATATAATATTTTCAGAAATTCAGATGCGCATTATCTGGAAGATATATCAATTAAAGAAGCTTTTCTTGATATTGATGATATAAAAGATATTTTCAAATAGGTATTATATATGAAAGAACTATCATTACACATACTTGATATAGCAAAAAATTCCGTTAAGGCAAACGCAAGCTTAATTGAAATTTATGTAACAGAAGATGAATCAAAAAATCTTCTTACCATAGAAATCAAAGATAACGGATGCGGTATGACAGAGGAATTT
>JAZSLZ010000050.1:0-9297 GCA_045535635.1 Clostridia bacterium | reverse complement strand
CTTAAAGAAAGACAGTAATCTTGTAAGGAGGTAATAAAATGGGTCAGAAGGTACATCCACACGGACTCAGAGTCGGCGTTATCAAAGATTGGGACTCCAAATGGTATGCTGATTCTAAAAACTTCGGCGATAGCTTAGTTGAAGATTACAATGTGAGAAAATATCTTAAAAAGACTCACTTTGATGCCGGTGTTGCTAAAATCGAAATCGAAAAGCCATCAAGCAAAATAAGAATTTCTCTTCATGTTGCTAGACCAGCTTTCATTATCGGCAAAAAAGGTGAAGGTATAGAAAAAACAATTGCTCATCTTACAAAGATGACAGGTAAAAAGGTTGAAATTAACGTTATTGAAGTTAAACAGCCAGATTTATGTGCAGTTTTAGTTGCTGAAAACATCGCTGCACAGCTCGAAAAGAGAATCTCTTTCAGAAGAGCTATGAAACAGGCTATGAGCAGAACAACTAAAGCAGGTGCAAGTGGTATTAAAGCTTGTTGTTCAGGTCGTTTAGGCGGCGCAGAAATCGCTCGTGGCGAACAGTATCACGAAGGTACTATTCCTTTGCAGACAATCAGAGCTGACATTGACTACGGTTTTGCAGAAGCTGATACAACTTTCGGTAAAATCGGTGTTAAAGTTTGGATCTACAAAGGTGAAGTTCTTCCTGGAACAAATAAAAAGAAAGGGGAGAATAAATAATGTTATTACCAAAGAGAGTTAAATACAGAAGAGTAATGAGAGGCAGAATGACAGGTAAAGCTAACAGAGGTAATAAGATTGCTTACGGTGAATTTGGTATTCAGGCTCTTCAGCCAGGCTGGATCACAAGCAACCAGATCGAA
This sequence comes from Clostridia bacterium, assembly GCA_045535635.1. Lineage (GTDB taxonomy): Bacteria > Bacillota > Clostridia > RGIG6154 > RGIG6154 > RGIG8700. The sequence continues at coordinate 8,456 of JAZSLZ010000050.1, read as the reverse complement.
GCTGCCCGTATCGCTATGACAAGATACACAAAAAGAGGCGGTAAAGTTTGGATCAAAATTTTCCCTGATAAACCTGTTACAGAAAAACCAGCTGAAACTCGTATGGGTAGCGGTAAGGGTTCTCCTGAATATTGGGTAGCAGTAGTTAAGCCGGGCAGAATTATGTTCGAAATCGGCGGAATTAACGAAGAAGTTGCAAGAGAAGCACTTCGTCTTGCTATTCACAAGCTCCCTATTAAATGTAAAATCGTTGCTAAGAGCGATTTGGAAACGGAGGGTGACGCATAATGAAAATTAATGAAGTTAGAGAATTTTCTTATGAAGAATTAGCACAGAAATTAGCTGACTTAAAGACTGAATTATTCAATTTAAGATTTCAGAATGCTACAAGCCAGCTTGATAATACAATGAAAATTGTTGACGTTAAAAAGTCAATCGCAAGAGTTAAAACAGTTATGAGAGAAATGGAAATCGAACTTGCTAAGAAAGAAGCGTAATCATTTCAATCTGTTGATACTATGAGAGGAGGAATTAGCTTGTCAGAACGTGCATACAGAAAGACAAGAGTGGGTAAGGTTATCAGCAATAAGATGGACAAAACAATCGTTGTTGCCATCATTGATAGCGTAAAGCACCCTTTATATAGCAAAATCATTAAAAGAACCTACAAACTTAAAGCACACGATGAACAGAACATCTGCAACATCGGTGATACAGTTAAGGTTATGGAAACAAGACCTCTTTCAAAAGATAAGAGATGGAGACTTGTTGAAATCGTTGAAAAGGCTCAGTAATCTGAGTGAGAAAGGAGTTTAGCTATGATACAGCAACAGACATTGTTGAAAGTAGCCGATAACACCGGAGCTAAAGAAATTATGTGCATTCGTGTACTTGGTGGTACAAGAAGACGTTATGCTGAAATCGGTGACGTAATTGTCGCTTCTGTTAAAAAAGCAACACCAGGCGGAGTTGTTAAAAAGGGCGAAGTTGTTAAAGCCGTTGTTGTTAGAAGTGTTAAAGGCATGAGAAGAGCAGATGGCTCTTATATAAAATTTGATGAAAATGCAGCAGTAATTATCAAAGAAGACAAGAACCCAAAAGGAACTCGTATCTTTGGACCTATTGCTAGAGAACTCAGAGATAAAGAATATATGAAAATATTATCTTTAGCTCCTGAAGTATTATAATGGAGGTACAACGAAATGAATAAAATGCATATTAAAAAAGGCGATACAGTTGTTGTACTTTCTGGTAAAGATAAGGGTAAGAAAGGTAAAGTATTATCTGTATTCCCTAAAAAAGGTACAGCTATTGTTGAAGGCGTAGCAGTTGCAACAAAACACACAAAGCCAAGAAGACAGGGTGAAGAAGGCGGAATCTTAAAACAGGAAATCGCTATCAACGCTTCAAAGCTTATGCATGTTTGCTCAAAATGTAACGAACCTACAAGAATTGCTCGTAAAGTTAATGAAGACGGTAGCATCGTTCGTTACTGCAAAAAATGTAACGAAATTTTCGCAGACTAATGGTGAAAGGAGGATATCATAATGGCAAGACTTTATGATAAGTATGTTTCAGAAGTTGCTCCTGCAATGATGAACAAATTTAATTATAAAAGCACAATGCAGATACCAAAGATTGATAAAGTAGTTATCAATATGGGTATCGCTGAAGCTAAAGACAATGCTAAGGTTTTGGAATCAGCTGCTAATGACCTCGCAATCATCACAGGTCAGAAACCTTTAATCACAAAGGTTAAAAAATCAGTTGCTAACTTCAAAATCAGAGAAGGCATGAATATTGGTTGCAAAGTAACATTAAGAAGAGAAAAGATGTATGAATTCTTAGATCGTTTATTCAATGTTGCTCTCCCACGTGTACGTGACTTCAGAGGTATTAACCCAGATTCTTTCGACGGCAGAGGAAACTATGCTTTCGGTATTAAAGAACAGTTAATTTTCCCTGAAATTGAATATGATAAAATCGATAAACTCAGAGGTATGGATATTATCATCGTAACAACAGCAAATACTGACGAAGAAGCTAAAGAGCTCCTTACATTAATGGGTGCTCCTTATGCTCACAATTAAAGGAGGTTATTGTCTTGGCTAAAAAGTCTATGGTTATTAAACAGCAGAGAACTCCAAAGTATAAGACAAGAGCTTACACAAGATGTAAAATCTGTGGAAGACCTCATGCTTATCTTAGAAAGTTCGGTATTTGCCGTATCTGCTTCAGAGAATTGGCTTACAAAGGTCAGATTCCTGGCGTTAGAAAAGCAAGCTGGTAAGATTTAAACATGTTTTAAGTTATGGAAGGAGGTAACATAAATGCATATAACTGATCCTATTGCAGATATGCTTACACGTATTAGAAATGCTAACGATGCAAAGCACGAAACTGTTGATGTTCCTTGCTCAAACATGAAGAAAGCAATCGTTGACATTTTACTCGAAGAAGGTTATATTAAAAATTATCAAATTATAGATGACAATAAGCAGGGTGTTATCAGAATTACACTCAAATACGGTGCAAACAAGCAGAAAGTAATCTCAGGTCTTAAGAGAGTATCAAAGCCTGGTCTCCGTGTTTATTCTTCAAAAGAAGAAATGCCTAAAGTTCTCAAAGGTCTCGGTATTGCCATTGTTTCAACATCAAAAGGCATTATGACAGACAAAAATGCAAGAAAGAACAATGTAGGCGGCGAAGTTTTAGCTTTCGTATGGTAATTTTGATAAAGATGCAAATTGTTAAGGAGGTGCACTAGAAATGTCCAGAATAGGTAGATTGCCAATCGCTATACCACAGGGCGTTGAAGTTAAACTTGGTGCGGGAAACGAAATCACAGTTAAAGGTCCTAAAGGAACTTTATCAAGAACTTTACATCCTGATATGATCGTTAAAGTTGAAGGTGCTGAAGTTATCGTAGAAAGACCATCAGAAATGAAGCAGCACAAAGCTCTTCACGGTTTAACTCGTACATTAGTTAATAATATGGTTGTTGGTGTAACAGAAGGTTACTCAAAAACTCTCGAAATAAACGGCGTTGGTTACAAAGCTCAGAAACAGGGTTCAAAAGTTGTTTTAAACCTTGGCTTTTCACACAACGTTGAAGTTGAAGAAACAAGCGACATCAAAATTGATGTTCCAAACCCTAACCAGTTAATCATCTCTGGTATAGACAAGCAGGCTGTTGGTCAGTTTGCAGCTGTAATCAGAGAATACAGATTACCTGAGCCATACAAAGGAAAGGGTATCAAATACAGTGATGAAACAATCATCAGAAAAGAAGGTAAGACAGGTAAGAAATAATAACCTGGCTGCTTAATTCTATGAAAGGAGTGGAATTTTCTTATGATTAAGAAGACTTCAAGTAATGTAGCAAGATTAAAGAGACATAAAAGAGTTAGAAGCAAAATCTCAGGAACTCCTGAAATGCCACGTTTATGCGTTTTCAGAAGTTTAAAAAATATCAGTGCTCAGATTATTGATGACACAACAGGTAACACACTTGTTGCTGCATCATCATTAGAAGCAGCTTTTGAAGGACTTGGTTCAAATAAAGTAGCTGCAAAAAAAGTTGGCCTTATGGTTGCTGAAAAAGCACTTGCAAAAGGTATCAAAACTGTTGTATTTGACAGAGGCGGATACGTTTACCACGGTAGAGTGCAGGAATTAGCAGAAGGTGCCAGAGAAGGCGGATTAGAATTCTAATAGGAGGTTTATTATGGCAGATATTAACACAAACGGTGTTGAATTAAAAGAAACAGTCGTAAACATCAACCGTGTTGCTAAAGTTGTAAAAGGCGGTAGAACCTTCAGATTTAGTGCATTAGTTGTAGTAGGCGACGGTAACGGCCATGTAGGTTGCGGAATGGGCAAAGCTGCTGAAATTCCAGAAGCAGTAAGAAAAGCTATTGAAGCAGCTAAAAAGAACATGGTATCTGTTGCAAGAGTAGGAACAACAATTCCTCACGAAATCATCGGTGAATATGGCGCAGGTAGAGTATTAATGAAACCTGCTAAAGAAGGTACCGGTGTTATCGCTGGTGGTCCTGCCAGAGCGGTATTAGAACTTGCAGGTATCAGAGATATCAGAACAAAGTCTCTTCGTTCAAACAACCCTAAAAACATGGTAGGCGCTACAATTCAGGGCCTCGCAAGTTTAAAGGTTGCTAAAAACGTTGCAGAACTTCGTGGCAAGACAGTAGAAGAAATTTTAGGTTAAGGAGGAAACTAAGATGGCAAAAGTAAAAATTACTTTAGTAAAAAGCACTATTGGTAGAAAGCAAGACCAGATTGCCACTGTTTCAGCCTTAGGACTTAAGAAAATCAGTCAATCTGTAGAAAAAGAAGCAACTCCTCAGATCATGGGTATGGTGAACAAAGTTTCACATCTCGTAAAAGTAGAGGAAATATAATTACAAGGAGGTGTAGCATATGAATCTTAGTGAATTAAAACCAGCTCAGGGTTCTGTAAGAGAAAATTACAGAAAAGGTAGAGGCCATGCATCAGGTAATGGTACACAGGCAGGTAAAGGTCACAAAGGTCAGAACGCTCGTACAGGCGGCGGTGTAAGACCAGGTTTTGAAGGTGGCCAGATGCCTTTATACAGAAGACTTCCAAAGAGAGGTTTCACTAACATTTTTGCTAACAAATATATTGAAGTTAAATTATCAGCATTAAACGTATTTGAAGATGATGCAGTTGTTACAGCACAGGCACTTAAAGAAAAAGGCATCATTAGCAAAATCTGCGATGGTATTGTAATCCTTGGTAACGGAGAGTTAACAAAGAAACTTACAGTTAAAGCAGCAAAGTTTACAAAGTCAGCTGAAGAAAAGATCAAAGCTGCCGGAGGAAAGGCTGAGGTGGAATAATATGATTCAGACGTTAAAAAACGCTTGGAAAATTGCGGACCTCAGAAAGAAAATGCTTTATACAGTTTTATTACTGATAGTATTCAGATTCGGCTCAATCATTCCTGTTCCAGGAATTGATAAGACTGTTCTCCAGTCTTTAGCCGGTGCTGAAGGATCACTTTTCGGATTCTTTGATATTATCAGTGGTGGTGCTTTCTCAAATGCAACAATTTTTGCAATGAGTATTACACCATATATCAATGCTTCTATTATTTTGCAGCTTCTTACAATTGCTATTCCTGCTCTTGAGAGAATTGCAAAAGAAGGCGAAGAAGGAAGAAAGAAAATTGCTCAGATTACAAGATATGTAACAGTTGTTCTTGGATTTGTTCAGGCAGCAGGTTTGTATGCAGCTTTAAGTTCATCAATTACAAACCCTGGCATTCTTTCATTCGTAACAATCACATTAACATTTACAGCAGGTACTGCATTCTTAATGTGGCTTGGTGAACTTATTACAGAAAAAGGTGTAGGTAACGGTATTTCACTTATCATCTTCATCGGTATTATTTCAAGACTTGATGATGGTGTGAAAGCTATCTACAACTACATGGCAGGTGCACACTTCAGTTTTATGAGCATCCTTGCTATGGTAATTTTAGTAGCAGTTGCACTTCTTCTTGTTGGTTTCGTTGTTTCTATCAACGATGCTGAAAGAAGAATTCCAGTTCAGTATGCAAAAAGAGTTGTAGGAAGAAAAATGTATGGCGGACAGAGCACATACATTCCATTAAAGGTTGCTATGGCAGGTGTTATGCCAATTATCTTTGCTATGTCAATCTTATCATTCCCTGCAACACTCGCTAACCTTTTTGGTCAGCCTGCAGCAGGATCATTCTGGTTTAAATTCTTAAACGTATTTAATCCTAATGGTTGGGTATATGCAATACTTTACTTTGCATTAATCATTTTCTTCACATATTTCTACACTTCAATCCAGTTCAATCCGATTGAAATGTCAAACAATATTAAGAGAAATGGCGGTTTCGTTCAGGGTATCAGACCTGGTAAACCTACATCAGATTACATTGCAAAGGTATTATCAAAAGTAACCTTAATTGGTGCTCTTGCAATTGCAATTATCGCTGTATTCCCAATTGCACTTAACGGTGCAATCCCATCAATGCAGATCAGCCTTGGTGGAACATCAGTGTTAATCGCAGTATCAGTTGCTCTTGAAACTACAAAGCAGTTAGAATCACAGATGTTAATGAGACATTATAAAGGATTCCTCGAATAAGTTTCAGAGGATTGCGGGAGGAAGTTATGAAGGTTATTCTTTTAGGAGCTCCGGGCGCCGGAAAAGGAACCCAGGCTGAAAAAATATCACAAAAGTTCAATATCCCTGCAATATCAACAGGATATATAATAAGACACGCAATAGCTGAAGGAACAGAGCTGGGAAAGCTTGCTAAAGTGTATATTGACGAAGGCAAGCTTCTTCCGGACGATGTTGCAACACAGCTACTGATAGAAAGACTAAAAAAGGAAGATTGCAAAAACGGATTCATCCTTGATGGTTATCCAAGAACCTTGAATCAGGCAAAAGCGCTTGATGAAATAGGAATTGCAATTGATAAGGTTATAAGTATCGCAGTTACAGACGAAGAGGTAATCGAAAGATTATCAGGGAGAAGAGAGTGCAGTAAATGCGGTGTACCTTATCACATAAAGAACAACAAACCATCTGTTGAAGGAGTTTGTGATGTTTGCGGCGGTGAATTAATTCAACGCGCAGACGATAATCCTGAAACTATTAAAAATAGATTGGTTGTTTACCACGAAATGACAGAGCCTCTTATGAGATATTATACAGAAAGCGGCCGTCTTAATGTGGTAGAAAGTCAGAATACAGTTGAAAAAACCACTGAAAAGGTTTTTGAAGTTTTTGAGGATTTAAAATGATTATTGTAAAATCAAACAAAGAAATTGAGCTTATGCGAACTGCCTGTAGAGTTACAGGCGAGACCTTGAAGCTGATGGAGGAAAGTATCAGACCGGGTATAACAACCCTTGAGCTTGATAAGTTGGCCGAAAAGTTTATAAGAGATAACGGATGCATTCCGTCTTTTAAGAACTACAGCGGTTTTCCAAAATCTATTTGTGCTTCAGTCAATGATCAGGTAATACACGGTATTCCGTCAAAGGATGTTGTCCTTCAGGAAGGTGATATTATCAGCATAGACGTTGGTGCAAATTACAAGGGCTATCACGGTGATGCTGCGAGAACATTTGCGGTAGGTAAAATATCGGATGAAGCTCAGAAACTAATTGATGTTACAAAAGATTGTTTCTTTAAAGCAGTTGAAAATTGTTTTGAAGGCAAACGCATTTCGGATATATCTATGGCAGTCCAGACCAGAGCTGAAAGCGAAGGATATGGAGTTGTTAAAGATTATATTGGACATGGTGTTGGAGCTTCGCTTCACGAAGATCCAGAAATACCTAACTATTATAGTCCGAAGTGCAGAGCAAGACTCGTTGCCGGAATGACTCTTGCAATTGAACCTATGATTAATATGGGCGACTACAGAGTTGAGTCTTTGTCTGATGGCTGGACGGTTGTTACTCTGGACGGCTGCTTGTCAGCCCACTATGAAAATACGGTGTTGATTACAAAAGATAAACCGGAAATTCTGACTATGTATTGAGGTGATTATTTTGGACATTTACCCCGGACTGATTGTTAAAGCAATCGCAGGAAGGGATAAAGACAAATATTTCGTTGTTTTGTCTGTTAAAGATGAAAGCTTTTGCTACATCGCAGACGGAAAAAGACGAAAAGTGGATATGCCGAAACTCAAAAAAATTAAACATCTGGAGGTTACTGAGCATACCTCGGTGAAAATTCGGGAAATGCTTGAAGGCAAACAGATAATCGGTAATTCTATTATAAGAAAAGAATTAAAAGAGTTAATAAGTTGTTAAAATGCTAAAGGAGGTATTATCCATGGCAAAAGATGATGTTTTAGAACTTGAAGGAACTGTTGTTGAGGCATTGCCTAACGCAACATTTCAGGTTGAACTTGAAAACGGACATGTAATTTTGGCTCATATTGCAGGAAAGCTTCGTATGAATTATATAAGAATCCTTCCTGGTGATAAGGTAACAGTTGAAATGTCTCCTTATGATTTGACAAGAGGCAGAATTACTTGGAGAGCAAAATAATTTGCTAAAGAGTTTTATGAATAATGGAGGTTTTTATTATGAAAGTTAGACCATCCGTAAAACCTATTTGCGAAAAATGCAAAATTATCAAACGCAAAGGTAATATTATGGTAATTTGTGAAAATCCAAAGCACAAACAGAAGCAAGGTTAATTTAAGGAGGTGCAAACAATGGCAAGAATAGCAGGTGTTGACTTACCACGTGAAAAACGTGTTGAGATCGGCTTAACTTATATCTATGGTATAGGTATCAACCTTTCCAGAGCCATTCTTAAAGATACAGGAGTAAATCCTGATACCAGAGTTAAAGACTTAACTGAAGACGATATTTCAAAGATTCGTGATGCTATCGATAAAAATTACAC
>JAZSLZ010000024.1:0-4742 GCA_045535635.1 Clostridia bacterium | reverse complement strand
TGTTGATCCTATTTTAAAACTTGAAGCTGTTAAACATAATGTTCCTGTTTTAAGAACTAAGGGTTCAACATCAGGATTTATGAGTATGCTTGTAAGTTTTCTTAATCTTGAGCTTGGTGAAAGAATAACTCGCCATGGTGTTTTGGTTGAGGTTTATGGTGAAGGTATTCTTATTTTAGGTGAAAGCGGAGTAGGTAAGAGTGAAGCTGCTATTGAGCTTGTTAAAAGAGGACACAGACTTGTTGCGGATGACGCAGTTGAAATTAAGAAAGTTTCTGCAATTACTCTTGTTGGTCAGTCTCCTGCAATAATCAGACATTTTGTTGAACTTCGTGGTATAGGAATAGTAGATGTAAAAAGAATTTTTGGTATGGGTGCAGTTAAAGAGACGGAAAAAATTGATATGGTCATATCGCTTGAACCTTGGGATAACAAGAAAAAATATGACAGACTCGGACTTGAAGATGAGTACACAAATATTTTAGGTATAGATATTCCATCTTTGGTAATTCCTGTTAAGCCGGGTAGAAACCTTGCGATTATTATTGAAGTTGCGGCTATGAACAACAGACAAAAAAGAATGGGATACAATGCTGCAGAAGAATTGAATAAGAGACTTATGGCTGATATGGAGAGTAAATTATGAAGTACTATTTAGGTGTTGATTTAGGCGGAACAAATATTGCAGTTGGCATTGTAAATGAAAAAGGCGAAATAGTTGCAAAAAAAAGCACAAAAACTCTTCATAAGAGAGGATATGAAGCAATAGCCTCAGATATGGCAAGATTTTGCAAAGAACTGATTAGCGAAAATAATATACAAGAAGATGATGTTGTGTCAGCAGGAATTGGATCACCTGGTTCGATTGATAAAGAAAAAGGCGTAGTAATTTATGCCAACAATCTTGAGTTTTATAATGTTCCTCTGGCAGATGAACTTAAAAAGCATATAAACAAACCTGTATATATTGATAATGATGCAAATTGTGCTGCCTGGGCAGAATATATGGCAGGAAGCTCAAAGGGAATTTCTACGTCTGTTATGATAACCTTGGGAACAGGTGTTGGAAGCGGTGTTATTATAGATGGTAAGCTTCAGGGTGGATTTAACTTCTGCGGAGGAGAACTTGGGCATACTGTAATAGATATAAACGGACCTTTATGCACTTGTGGAAGAAGAGGATGTTTTGAAGTTTTTTCATCTGCAACAGGACTTGTTAATATGACAAAAGAATTTGCTGAAAAAGATAAAAATTCAAAATTGTGGGAATATACTAAGGATGGAAAGTTTAACGGAAGGTCAGCTTTTCTTGCAGCAGAAGAAGGTGATGAAACTGCAAAAGCCGTTGTGGATAACTACATAAAATATCTTGCGGTAGGAGTGGCTAATATAATAAACATTTTTCAGCCTGAAATTTTTGTTATAGGTGGAGGCGTTGCAAATGAAGGAGATAAACTCATTAAACCGCTTTCTGATAAGGTTTATTCACAGACATATACAAGTCCAAACATTGTGCCAATGTGTGATATTGTTAAGGCTAAGCTTGGAAATGATGCAGGGATAATCGGAGCCGCACTTTTAAAATAATGGAGGAAACAATGATAAATAAACTCATAAACCTTTGCAAAAGTGAAAATGTGTTAATAAACGAACCTCTTAAAAATCATACAACTTTTGGTTGCGGAGGGGGAGCAAAAGCAGTTATTTTTCCTGAAAACACAGACCAACTTGCAGAAGTCATTAAGCTTTTAGGCGATGAAGCACAAGTTTTTGGTAACGGTTCAAATGTGCTTGTTTGTGATGAAGGTATTGATAAGTATGCGGTAATAACAACCAAAATCAAAGAGGTTAAATGCATAGGTGAAAGCATTTATGCGGACTGCGGTGCATCACTTGCTAAAATTTCTTCAGTTGCGGCAGAAAATTCTCTTGCAGGACTTGAATTTGCATCAGGGATTCCCGGAACGGTTGCAGGTGGCATTTATATGAATGCAGGTGCATACGGAGGGGAAATCAATGATGTTATCTGCGAGGCTTATGCAGTTGATAAAGAGGGCAACAAAAAAACTTTCACAAAAAAAGAACTTAAGCTTTCTTACAGGCATTCGGTTTTTACAGAAAACGGATATATAATAACAGGTGCAAAATTTGATTTAAGCAAAGGAAATAAAGAGGTTATTCTTGCAACAATGAAGGATCTTAATCAGAGAAGAAAAGACAAACAACCTCTTGAGTATAAAAGTGCAGGAAGCACATTTAAACGCCCTGAAGGATATTTTGCAGGTCAGCTTATTGAAGAAAGCGGACTTAAAGGATATTCGGTAGGCGATGCACAGGTATCAGAAAAACACGCAGGTTTTGTAATAAATAAAGGTAATGCCAAAGCATCTGATGTACTTGCAGTTATTGAGCATTGCAAAAAAACTGTTGCAGAAAAATTCGGTGTTGTTCTTGAACCTGAAATAAAAATTTTAAGTAAAGATTGATTATTTAATAAATTTGTGGTAAAATAGTTAGTAACTTATTGCGGAGGTGAAGTAATGCCGGTACAAATTAACGGTAACACTCTTAAACATATTATTATTTCTGCTTCAAATAATCTGTATAACAACAGAAAAGCAGTTGATGATTTGAATGTTTTCCCTGTGCCTGATGGTGATACGGGTACAAATATGTCTTTGACTATTTCAGCAGTAAAAAAAGTTCTTCTTGATGTTGACTCTTTAAACTGCGGTGAAGTTGCAAGATTTGCTTCATCTGCATCACTTAGAGGTGCAAGAGGAAATTCAGGTGTCATACTTTCACAGCTTTTTAAAGGCTTTTACACTGCTGTTGCAGATTGTGAAACAATTGATGTTGAAGATATTAAAAGAGCTATGGAAGCGGCTAAAGATGCGGCATATAATGCAGTATCAAAACCTGCAGAAGGCACAGTTTTAACAGTTGCAAGAGTAATGGCGGAAAAAGCTGCAGAGTATGACGAAAATAATGGTGATATTACATTATTCTTAAAGCACATTGTTAAAGAAGGTAATAAGATTTTAGCTGCAACAACAGAGATGCTTCCTCAACTTAAAATGGCAAATGTTGTTGATGCAGGTGGAAAAGGTCTTATGGTTATTATGGAGGGTGCACTTTACTACCTTGAAAACGGAAGTATTGTACCTTGCAAGGAAAACATAAAGGCTAAAGAGAAAAAAGAAGCCAAAGTGCAAGAACAGGAAGAAATTAAGTTCGGCTACTGCACAGAGTTTATAATTAATAAAAAAGAAACAGAAATGAACTGGCAGAAGCTTAAGGCAAAGCTTGAAAAAATAGGTGATTGTGTTGTAGTTGTTGATGATTTTGATATTATCAAGGTTCACGTGCATACAAATAACCCTGGCGTTGCTCTTGAAGAAGCAATTAAATATGGTTCATTAATTAATATTAAAATTGACAATATGAGAGAACAGGCGCACAATGAAACAATTGTAGCGGAAGAACCAAAGCAGGAAATGCCTAAAATTAAAAATGCATTTATTACTGTTTCTGCAGGTGAAGGTCTTTCACAAATGTTCACAGAGCTTGGCTGCACAGGCATCATTACAGGCGGACAGACAATGAATCCTTCAACAGAAGATTTTATATCAGAGATCGAAAAAATTAATGCGGAAAATATCTTTATTCTGCCAAATAATAAGAACATTATAATGGCGGCACAACAGGCAGTTGATATTTCAGATAAAAATGTTGTTGTAATAAAAACCCGTTCAATAGTTCAGGGTATTGCGGCAATGATTGCATATGATGAAGAAGCATCATTTGAAGAAAACACAGAAGCTATGAATAGTGCAATCGAAGAAATTACATCTGCATCAGTAACATTTGCGGCAAGAGATTGCGTTTTAGATGAGCTTGAAATTAAAGAAAACGATGTTATGGGCTTAATTGAAGGAAAAATCAACCTTATCGGCAACAGTCCGGAAAAGGTTTGTAAAGAAATTGTTCAACGTCTTGTTAATGATGAAACAACTTCAATTTCGATCTACAGAGGCGAGGATGCAAAGGAAGATTTGGGAGACGCCCTTCTTGAAGAGCTTGAAGAGCTTTATCCTGACCTTGATATTAACATCTACTACGGTGGTCAGCCACTTTACTACTACTATATTTCAGCAGAATAAACCAAAAAGCACGAGCATCCGCTTGTGCTTTTAATAAATAACAAAATATAATTGAATGGAGAAGCTTGTGTTTATGAGTGAAAATAATAAATATACAAAAAGCCTTGAAAAATTTTGTGCTCGTATGAATGAAAAGGCAAAAGAGTTAAATATGATAGATTCTGTCTTTTATGATCCTGCAGGGATTGATAATGTTTCTACAGTAAAAGATATACTTAATTGCCTTGTTGAAGCGGCAAATACAGAAATTATATATAACATATTCAGTAAGAAAAAAGATGAAATAGATATTAAAGGTCCAAATGAAAGAAAAATGGTGCTTGAATCAAGAACGCTTCTTGGAACTAACAGTAAGGATTTGTGTGATTATTATAATGTTCTTTGCGGAAAAGGCGGAGTGCTGATTGCTCCTAAAATCTATAATTCAGCAGTTTTGGTTGAATTGCCTGACAAAACAAAACTTTTCTGTGTTATTATGAAAGCAAATGACAACAACGAGGGCAAAGAAAATAGATTTGCTGCGGCAAAACAGGCTTTGGACGTGGCAACAAAAAACACAGATAGCAGAGATGTTTGCGC
>JAZSLZ010000111.1:0-15705 GCA_045535635.1 Clostridia bacterium | reverse complement strand
ATTTTTTTGATTTTTTTAAAACTTTACAATAATGCTTAAATGTGGTATAATAATAAAAAATTATACGTTCAGGTGATAAAATGATTTTAGCAGATAAATGGAAAGACTATAAAGTCCTTGAAACAGGACAAGGAAATAAGCTTGAAAGCTGGGGAGATGTGGTTCTTTTAAGACCTGACCCACAGGTTATCTGGAATAATCCTATTAAGAAAAAGCATCTTGCAGATGCGGTATATAAAAGAAGCTCAAAGGGTGGCGGAAGCTGGGATTTTAAGAAAGACCTTCCTGAAAGCTGGAATATTAAATATAAAAATCTTACCTTTGTGGTAAGACCTACCGGATTTAAGCATACAGGTCTTTTCCCTGAACAGGCGGCAAACTGGGATTTCATTATGGAAATGATAAAAAATGCAGGAAGAGATATTAAGGTTTTAAATCTTTTTGCATATACAGGCGGTGCGACAGTTGCAGCAGCAAGTGCAGGTGCATCTGTTGTTCACGTTGATGCGGCAAAGGGTATGGTTGCCTGGGCAAAGGATAACATAAAGCTTTCAGGACTTGAAGACAAGCCTGTAAGATATATTGTTGATGATGTTGTTAAATTTGTTCAGAGAGAACAAAGACGCGGAAATACTTATGATTGTATTATTATGGACCCACCATCTTATGGCAGAGGACCTAAAGGTGAAATATGGAAGCTTGAAAATGAGCTTTACGGACTTGTTGAAGAGTGCGTTAAGGTTTTGTCAGACAAGCCATTGTTCTTTATTATAAATTCATATACTACAGGACTTCAGGCTTCTGTTCTTTCAAACATATTAAAGATCACAACAGAAAATAAATTTGAAATAGAAAGTATTGTTGCAGACGAGCTTGGACTTGTGGTTGAAAACAACAACACGGTTCTTCCTTGCGGTTCAACTGCAAGATGTATTTTCAGACAGGACTAAAAATGATTGAAACATTAAATTTGTCATATTCATACGACAACGAGGACGAGAGCCGTCAGGTTCTTGAAAATGTAAATATTTCAATAAACAAGGGTGAGTTTGTGGCAATTCTTGGCCATAATGGCTCAGGAAAATCGACCCTTGTAAAATCTTTCAATGCGGTTATTCTTCCGTCAGGAGGAAAGGTTTATGTTGACAAAATGGACACATCTGACGAAAGTCTTACCTATGAAATAAGAAAAAAAGCAGGAATGGTTTTCCAGAATCCTGATAATCAGATTGTTGCAACCATAGTTGAAGAAGACATTGCTTTCGGACCTGAAAACTTAGCAATTCCCACAGAAGAAATAAGAAAAAGAGTGGATGATGCTCTTAAGAGTGTGGATATGTATGCTTATAAAGACCACGCACCGCACATGCTTTCAGGGGGCCAAAAGCAAAGAATTGCCATAGCAGGTGTTCTTGCAATGGAGCCTGAATATATGATTTTTGATGAAGCTACTGCAATGCTTGATCCTGTGGGCAGAAAAGAAATTTTAAATACAATAATAAATCTTAACAAGCAGAAAAATATAACTGTTATTATGATAACTCACTATATGGAAGAAGCAATCAAGGCGGACAGAGTTGTGGTGCTTAACAAAGGGAAGGTAGCTCTTGACGGAAAGCCTTATGAGGTTTTTAACAATGTTGAGGAAATGAACAACTTAAAGCTTGGAGTTCCTCAATCAACAGAGCTTATGTACGAGCTTGAAAAAAGAGGTATGAAATTCTCAAAAACAGTTTTAACGGCAGAAGAATTTGTTGAAGAATTTGAACAGGTGAACAAATGAGTATAAAGCTTGAAAATATTAACTATATATACGGCAAGGGCGGACCATTTGAAAAAACTGCTCTTAAAAATATAAACCTTGAAATCAAGGATAATGAATTCGTTGGAATTATTGGACATACAGGTTCGGGAAAATCAACCTTAATTCAGCTTTTCAACGGACTTTTAAAGCCAGAATGCGGAACAGTTACAGTTGATTGCGAAAATATTAACGGTAAAGGCGTAAAAATAAAAAAAATCCGTGAAAAAGTGGGAATGGTTTTTCAGTACCCTGAATATCAGCTTTTTGAAGAAACTGTATATAAAGATATAAAATTCGGTCTTGATAATTTCGGTTTTGATGGAGATAAGGACAAAAGAGTAAAAGAAACTGCATCTTCAATAGGAATTGATGAAGACATTCTTGAAAGCTCACCCTTTAATTTATCAGGTGGACAGAAAAGAAGAGTTGCAATAGCAGGAATTTTAGCCCTTAATCCAAAATATTTAATACTAGACGAACCTGCAGCAGGACTTGATCCTTACGGCAGAAATCTTATTTTAGACGAGCTTTATAAAATATATAAAGAAAAGAAAATAACGGTTATTCTTGTTTCACACAGTATGGAGGATATTGCAAAGTATGCAGACAGAATAATTGTTATGAACAAAGGCGAAATCGCTATTGATGATAAACCGTCAAAGGTGTTCAAAAGAGAAGAAGAACTTAATAATATGGGACTTGATATACCTGAAATTTCTAAAATAATGAATATGTTAAGAAAAAAAGGTTATTCAATCCCGGATGATGTGTTTGACATAAAAAAAGCTGCAGAAATACTAACAGGAGAAAAAGATGCTTAACGACATTACACTAGGGCAATATTACCCTGCGCGTTCAATTATTCATAAGCTTGACCCACGAGTTAAAATAGTTCTTGTTTTAGCTCTTGTTGTTATGCTCTTTATTGCAGATACAGTATCGGCATATTTAGTTACAACAGCATTGATTTTAGTTATTATACTACTTTCAAAAGTTCCTTTTGTATTCGTGCTTAAAGGCTTAAAGCCGATTTTGTATATTCTGGTGTTTACATCACTTCTTAATATCTTTTTGACAGATGGTACAATAGTTTATAAATTAGGTTTCTTAAAAATAACATACGAGGGACTTGTACTTGCAGCTACTATGGTGGCAAGACTTATACTTTTAGTTGCCGCAACATCAATTTTAACTCTTACAACATCCCCTATAATGCTTACAGGTGCAATAGAAAAGCTTTTATCGCCGTTAAAGGTGTTTAAATTCCCTGCACACGAAATAGCAATGATGATGACAATAGCACTTCGTTTTATCCCAACACTTCTTGAAGAAACAGAAAAGCTTATGAAGGCACAAAGTGCAAGAGGCACGGACTTTATGTCAGGCGGAATTTTCCAGAAAATAAAAGCGATGGTACCAATCCTTGTTCCATTATTTATTAACTCATTAAAAAGAGCGGATGAACTTGCACTTGCAATGGAATGCAGATGCTACAACGGTGGAGAGGGAAGAACAAGCCTTAAAACTCTTAAAATAACAAAGCAGGATTTTGTTGCAATAGTGGTATTTTTAGTATATATAGCTTTTATCATATTAACAAAAACGGTGATTAAATGAGAAATATAGCACTTATTATATCGTATGACGGAGCAGGATATTTCGGCTACCAGACTCAAAACGGATTTATAACAATTCAGCAGGTTATGGAAGAAACAATTTCCAAAATGACCAAAGAAGATATAACCGTTTATGGCTGTGGAAGAACAGATACAGGTGTTCACGCACTTAATTATCTTTTAACCTTTAAAACAAATTCAACTGTACCAGTTGACAGAATTCCCTACGCTCTTAATGCACTTCTTCCGGATGATATAAGAGTCAAATCTGCATTCGAGGCAGATGAGGATTTCCACGGAAGATTTTCTGTCAAAAGAAAAACCTATGTCTATCGTATTTTAAATACAGAAATTTCAGATCCTTTTAAAGCCAAATACACCTGGCACTATAAATACCCCCTTGATATTGAAAAAATGAAAGAAGCGGCATCTTATATTGTTGGCGAAAAGGATTTTATTTGCTTTATGGCATCAGGCGGTCAGGTTAAAACAACAGTAAGAAATGTAGATGAGCTTAAGGTTGAAAGAGAAGGCGAAGAAATTGTTGTTACAATATCTTCAAACGGATTTTTATATAATATGGTTCGTATTATAACAGGAACGCTGGTTTATGCAGGATGCGGGAAAATTGAACCTGCATATATAAAAGAAATTATTGAATCAAAAGACAGACGAAAAGCAGGAATAACTGCACCGCCTAACGGACTTTATCTTAAAAGTGTTGAATATTGATGAAAGGAATGCTTTATGAAACTTAAAATTAAAGATAACAAGACCTTGCTTCAGATTGCTACAGGAGTGGTAATCATTGCAGTTATTATAGCAATTATATTGCCTGACGCATTAAATGCAATATTCGGAAATAAAATATCTGATGAAGTTTATTCTGTTACAACAGATGTTGTTTCTGAATTTGATGTGGATTATATTGACGGCAATTTTGCGGTATATAATTCACAGGGCTTAAAAAAATACAATAATAAAGCAGAATTTGAAGAAGAATATTACACAAGTGCATACTCACCAATAATGCACAAAAAAGGAAAGTATATTGCTTTAGCTGATACATCCTCTGCAGAAATAACCGTACTTAAAGGGAATTCAGTTTATTATGAGGTTAAGGTGCCTCAGAATGTAAAAAGAGTATCTGTTAATAAAAAGGGATATATTACCGTACTTTCGGGTGAAACAGGCTATAAGTCTGTTGTCCTGGTTTTTGATAACACAGGAACAGAAAAATACAGATGGTATTCAGATGAAAGCTATGCTATTGACGCCAAGCTTTCTGACGATTCCAGACTTCTTGCAGTTGCGTCTGTAAAGATGGGCACAAATAAGCTCAATACAATCGTGGAACAGTATAAAATTAAAGACGAAAATGTACTTTCAAGCGTACAGCTCGAAGACCTGGTACCTTATTCAATTACCTTTGACGGTTCTTCTGTAGTTCTTATTGGGGACAAGAAAGCATATACATTAAGTAAAACAGGAAAAATTAAAAGCGAATATGATTACAAGGGAAGAACTCTTGAATGTTTTGATAATGAAAACAAGGATAATATAGTACTTGCTCTTTCAGAAAATATGGGACTTTCAGAGGTTGTTATTCTTAATGAAAAATTAGCTGAAAAAGGGACAAACCCTTGCGAATTTCATATTGCGATGCTTGATGAAAACAACGGAAAAGTTGCAGCTGCAGGAGAGGGAAATATGAAAGTTATTAAAAGTAACGGAAAAACTCTTGTTCAAGGCGAATTTTCCAAAGACGGAAGCCGTATTGTTCTTTCGGACAACTGGAGAAATTTCGCTATATACAGTTCCAGCAGTATAAAAATGTTTAACATAAAGAGGGGGCGTTAATGCTGAAGTTGAATATAATAATAGATGTAATTGTAGTTGCAATTATATGGATTGTTGCAACTGTTGGCTATAAAAAAGGACTTGTAAAAACTGTGTATAGCCTTATTGCATTTATTCTTGCGGCAACCCTTACTGCACTTTACCACGAAGCAGTTGCAGAATATTTAATGCAGTTTGACTTTATGCAGAAAATAATGGAGGATATAAATCAGGGTGTTGTTCTAAAAGCTACTTCTGCAGAAACTGCAGCTATGCCTTTATGGATGAATGATGCCATCTCTGTTGCTACAATGGGAGTTGCAGAAAAAATTGTGCAAACGATAATAACTATAATCACGGTTGTTATTACATTTGTCGGAGTAAAAATAATTCTTGGTTTTACTGTTGGAATAGTGGATGTTATTATGAGACTTCCTATTTTAAATATTATAAATTCAACAGTCGGTATGTTGTTTGGTGTAATTAAAGGTGTGATTATAGTGCTTATTATATGCGCAGTTTTAACCTTGCTTGTGCCAATGGAAAGTTACGAAAACATACATAATGCAATATCGGCAACATATATTGCAAAATATTTTTATAATAACAATATTTTAATGACGCTTATAATGAGATAATGGAGAAAATATGGAATATTTAATGCTTAAAACAATGATGGAGCTTCAGGAAATGGCAAAGGAGCTTGGCATAAAAGACTTTTCAAAGTACAAAAAAACAGAACTTGCTCAGCTTGTGTTTGAAAAAATGCCAAAGCCTGAAAAGGGAGAAGAAATAGAACAGGAAAACGAAGAAGTAAGTCAGCCTGATGAATACGAAAAGGTTGAAGGTGTTTTAGAGGTTATGCCTGACGGATACGGCTTCATAAGAGGGGAGAATTATCTTCCTACAAATAAAGATGTATATGTATCAGCAAACCAAATAAAGAGATTTAACTTAAAAACAGGGGACAAGATTTGCGGTAACACAAGAGAAACAAAGGCTCACGAAAAATTAAAACCTCTTATTTTTGTTTCTACTATCAATGGCGATATTCCTGCCATAGCAACAAAAAGACGACCATTTGAGTACCTAACACCAATTTATCCTGATTTCAGACTTAAGCTTGAAACAGAAAAAGATGATTTCTCAACAAGAATTATAGACATTATTGCACCACTTGGCAAAGGGCAGAGAGGTCTTATAGTAGCACCGCCAAAAGCAGGAAAGACAACACTTCTTAAAAATATTGCAAACGCAATATCAAAAAATTATCCTGATGTTGAAATAATTGTTCTTTTAATTGATGAAAGACCTGAAGAGGTTTCGGATATGCAGAGAAGCATTAAAGGCGATGTTATTTATTCAACATTTGATGAGCTTCCTGCTCATCACATAAAGGTAGCAGAAATGGTGCTTGAAAGAGCACAGAGAATAGCAGAGCAAAAGAAAGATGTTGTTGTTCTTTTAGATTCGCTCACAAGACTTACAAGAGCATACAACCTTGTAATTCCCTCAACGGGAAGAACTCTTTCAGGAGGTATAGATCCTGGTGCGTTTCATATGCCTAAAAAGTTTTTTGGTGCGGCAAGAAATATAGAAAACGGCGGAAGTGTAACAATTCTTGCAACTGCACTTACAGAAACAGGAAGCAGAATGGATGACGTTATATATGAAGAGTTTAAAGGTACAGGTAATATGGAAATTCACCTTGACAGAAAGCTTCAGGAAAGACGAATTTTCCCTGCAATAGACATAATAAAATCAGGAACAAGAAAAGAAGAACTTCTCTTATCTGAAAAAGAAGCGGCAACAATGCTTAAATTAAGAAGAGCACTTGCAACTGACCAAAGCTATGAAATAACAGAGAAATTTATAAATCTTGTTGTTTCAACAGAAAATAACGAACAGCTTATTTCTAAAATTAAATAATAAAAACACCTCTCTTTGAATAGAATTTTAGGGGAGGTGTTTTTTATGGTAAAATCATCTGATTTCAGACAAAAAGAGGTTATAAATATCTGCGACGGAAAAAGACTTGGATTTGTTTGTGATGTGGATATAGATATGAATACAGGTCGTCTTAATTCTATTATAGTACCTGCAAACGGAAAGATTTTTGGGATTTTTGGTAATAAAGAGGACTATGTAATCCCCTGGGATAAAATAAAAACCATAGGGGAGGACATAATCCTTGTTGACTATTCATAAGTGTTAACGCATCCGCATAAAACATAAATCTTTTTTGCGCCATTCTTTTTAAGCTCTTTGCAACAGGTTGAGGCGGTTGTGCCTGTGGTGTAAACATCGTCTATAAAGGCAACGCTTTGAGGTATTTCTTTTTTAGTGTTAAAGATTATAGAACCATCTAAATTTGTTAATCTTTCTTTCATAGAAAGAGAACTTTGAGGAGAGGTTTCTTTTATTTTCTTCAATGCATTTATAGTTGGAATTCCTGTCTTTTTAGAAAGATGCTTTGCTATTAGCAAGGTCTGATTGTAGGACCTTGCAGAAAGTCTGTTTCTGCTTATTGGTGCAGGTACAAAAGCCTGTATTTTATCAAGCCTTTTGTATGCCTTAAGCTTTAAATATATAAGCTCTGCAACCGTTTCTGCAGCAGACGGTGTTGAGTAAAATTTAAGATTGTGTATTATGGCTTTTGCAGGAGCATCATATTTTAACGGAGCAATAAATTCAGTAAAAGGAAATTTATTGTCTGTTAAACATTCAGGACAAAGCAAATCATCAACGGAAAAGTCATTTGGCTTTTGGCATTTAATACAAGTTGATGGTTTTAAAAGATTTATACTGCTAAAGCAGGTTTTACAGAAATATGGCGGAGTTGAAGTGATTTTTAGTGGCTTTCTGCAACATGAACAATGAACAGGGGCAACAATGCTTAACAAAATTTTTGGAAGCTTTTTTATCAGTTGTAGGTTAATCGCTCTTTTAGTCCTGAACATCTGCGCACCTCCTGATTATTGTTTATCATATTTGTAAGGACTGATTGCTGCCCAACCAGTATAACAAGCTTCTTTGCCCTTGTTATGGCGGTATATAAAAGATTTCTTGAAAGCAGAGCAGTTGAACTTGGGTATAAAGGAATTATAATAGCAGGAAATTCGCTGCCCTGACTTTTGTGTATTGTTGTTGCATAAGCCAGTTCAAGGTCTGAAAGATTTGAAAAAGGATAGCTTGTGCTTTTAACATCATCGAAAACAATGTCCATATTTTCAAACTCGTTTGATATATCTTTTATAATCCCAATATCGCCGTTGAAAAGTCCAAGTCCTTCTTCATCGCTGTCGGACATAGACCACTGCATATCGTAATTATTTTTTATCTGCATTATTTTATCCAACTCCCTGAAGGTGTAGTCACCTGCAGGTTTTTCTTTTTTTCTTTCACTTTTAGGGTTTAAAGCTTCCTGAAGAAGAATGTTAAGTGTTCTTACCCCCACAGGACCTTTTCTTGTAGGGGAAAGCACCTGAATGTCTGTAAATGGATTAAACCCATAAGCGGAGGGAAGTCTTTGCAGACAAAGCTCTACAATTGTTTTGTTTATTTCTTCAGGCGTGTTTCTTGGCATAAAGAAGAAGTCATTATTTTTTTCGTTAAGGACAGGAAAATCACCTTTATTTATTTTATGAGAGTTAACAACAATTAAGCTTTCACGGGCTTGTCTGAAAATTTCAGTTAGCTTAACTACCGCAATGCCATCACTGTTTATAATATCTCTTAAAACATTACCTGGTCCTATTGACGGAAGCTGGTCCGCATCACCAACAAGGATAAGGGAAGTACCTCTTGGAATAGCTTTCAATAGACTATTGAAAAGCAAAAGGTCGACCATAGACATTTCATCTATGATTACAACATCTGCTTCTATAGGATTATTTTCGTCTTTTGCAAATTTTCTGTCATCGTCATCACCAGAATAGCCAAGCTCTAAAAGTCTGTGAAGAGTTTTAGCATCTTTTTTTGTCATTTCAGACATTCTTTTAGCAGCTCTGCCTGTAGGTGCGGCAAGAACAACAGATTTTCCCTGATTTGCAAGACAATGTATAATTGTGTTGATAACAGTGGTTTTTCCTGTACCCGGACCGCCGGTTATAACCATAACAGGCATTGTAAGGGCAGAAAGCACCGCTTTTCTTTGGTTTTCCTCAAGAGTTATGTTGGTATGTTTTTCAACACGCTCAACAAGATTTTTTAAATCATCAGTAACAGGTTTAGGATATGTGCTGTTAAGCATTTTAAGTCTGTATGCACAATTGGTTTCTGCAATGTGCATAGAGATTAAATATATGGCTTCTTCGTTGTTGATTGTTTCGGAAACAATTTCTCTTTCGTAAATGAGCATATCTATTGCGGTGTTTATTATTTCCTCATCACAGTTTAAAAGTCTTGAAGTTGCATATATTAATGAATTTCTTGTAACATAAGTGTTGCCGTAACCTGTATAGTCTGTAAGAACATATTTAACCGCCGCCTGAATTCTTTCAGGGTTACTTGGTTCAATTCCCATTTTGTATGCAATATTATCAACAGTCTTAAAGCCGATACCTTTGATTTTTTTTGTGAGCACAAAAGGATTGATTTTAATTTTGGTAATAGCGTCGCTTCCTAAAACCTTATAGATTTTTGGAGCAAATGAGGGGGGAATATCATATTGCTGAAGAAAGATAATAAGTGTTCTTAAGCCAAACTGCAGAATGTATTCATTGGAAATCTCATAAGCTTTTTTTATGCTTATGCCTTTTATCTGTGAAAGCTTCTCAGGATCGTTTTCTATAATATCAAGAGAATTTTCACCAAAAGCATCTATAATTTTTTTTGCAAGACCCTCTCTTATACCTTTAAGCATTCCTGATGCTAAGTATTTGTATATACTGTCAAGAGAGTTTGGTGCAGTTTTTTCAAAGGAAGAAACTGCAAACTGCTGACCGTAAACAGGATGCTCCTTGTATGTCCCCTGAAGAGTTATTGTTTCACCGGGTGACAAACAAAACATTGTGCCAACAACGGTAATATACTCACCGTTTGAGTCTATAGCTGCAACACAATATCCGTTTTCTTCGTTATAAAAGATTATTTCTTCTACAATCCCTGAAATTGTTTCCATTAAGTGTCTCCTTGGTATAAAATAGAGTTTCCCATACTGCTGAAATAAAATAAATTATTCCAAGAACAGTAAAAAAGTAGAAAAATATCATAGTAAGCATATAACCACCTATGATATTTTATAAAAATTAAAGACTTTCTGTTACAAGAGAATAAACAATTCTTTTTTGAATGTTAAGCTCCTGAGCTGTTTGCTTAATAGCAGATTTTTTGTCCATTCCGCCATCTATAAGCTTTTTGGCATATTCTAAAATTACCTCGTCTGTTATTTCAAGGTTTTCTTCTGATTTTACGTATCCTTCAACAACCAGAACAAATTCACCTTTTGGAGAAGCATCATCAAAAAGACTTTGTGCATCTTTTAGTGTTGTTCTTATAACAGTTTCGTGAATTTTTGTTATTTCTTTTACAAGTGAAATCTTTCTGTCACCAAAAGTATTATACAAATCCTTGAGGGTTGTAATAAGTTTGTGAGGTGCTTCGTAAAAAATAAGGGTGTGTGGCATTTCTTTTATTTCATCAAGATGCTTTTTTCTTTGAGGCTTGTTTACTGACAAAAAGCCCTCAAACGAAAATCTTCCTGTTGGAAGACCTGAAATAATAAGTGCCTGAACAAAAGCACAAGGCCCTGGAACAGGAACAACATCAATGCCAACTTCTGCACATTGTGTAACAATATCTTCGCCTGGGTCGGAAATTGCAGGAGTTCCTGCATCCGTTACAAGAGCGCAGCTTTCACCGTTTTTTATTCTGGAGATTATATATTCACCGCGTTCTTTTTTATTGTGCTCAAAGTAGCTTACCATAGGCTTTTTAATATCAAAATGATTTAAAAGCTTTAATGTGTGTCTTGTGTCCTCTGCGGCAATAAAATCCACATTGTTTAAAGTTTCAAGAGCTCTTTCGGATATGTCTGAAAGATTTCCTATAGGAGTTGCCACAAGATATAAAATATTACTCATTATTATTCATCCTTTTATTATATAAATCTGCAATATTAACAGAATAGTTTCCGTTTTCATCATAAACATATAGGGGAGGGAGAATGTTTAATTCTGCACCGCCGTCTTTCACACCTTCTATAAGTGCAAGGCAAGGCTTTTCGTTTTCTCTCGGATAAACAAGAAGCAATCTCTTGGCTTCAAGCTTGTATTTTTTCATAGTGTATATAATTTCTGCCACTCTTTCAGGCTTGTGCACCATTGCAAGTTTGCCTTTTGATTTCAAAAGATGTGAAGATGCTTTAATAATATCCTCAAGGGTGCACATTATTTCATGTCTTGCAATAGCAAGAGTGTCCTCCGGATTTGCAAGTCCTGTTCCCACTTTTTTATAAGGGGGATTGCAGGTTATGTAGTCAAATTTAGCGGCAGTGAAAATTCCGTTGTCCTTAATGTCACCTTCAATTATTTCAATAAGGTTTTCAAGCTTGTTAAGCTTAATGTTTTCTTTTGCAAGTTCTGCACTTCTTTGCTGAATTTCAAGACCTGTAATTTTCTTAGCAGAGGTTTTTGCGGAAAGAAGAATGGGGATAATACCGTTTCCTGTACCAATGTCAAGAATTTCTGCATTTTTTTTAGGCTCTGCAAAGTTGGCAAGAAGAACCGCATCTGTGCCGAAGCAAAATGCAGTTTTGTCCTGTTTTATAAAAAGATTATTAATTTGTAAATCATCAATTCTGAAATTATCTTCCATATAACCTCCAAATGAAAAAAGAGATGACACTTTTGCCACCTCTTTCCCATATCGTACTGAATTATTCAGCGTTAGGAGCGCCAACAGGGCAAACACCTGCGCATGCGCCGCAATCGAGACATTCGTCTGCGTTAATTTCATATTTACCATCTGCTGCACTGATGCAAGATACAGGGCATTCAGATTCACATGCTCCACAACCGATGCATTCATTGTTAATTACATATGCCATTAGTATACACCTCCTTGTATGAATTAATTGTATCACATATTGTAAAAAAAGCAACTACTTTTTTAAAATTTTATTCAAGTTCTTTAAGATTTTTTAATTCTTCGGCAGAAACTTTGATTTCTGCAGACTTCAAAATGGTAATTTCATTCACATTGAAAGTCTTTATAACCTTGTCCTCATCCTTGCCGATTGAAACCTTAAGAATACCTCTTAAAAGGTTAACCTCTGAAACAACGCCTTTTCCCTCAGGTGTTTTAACAAATGAGCCAACAGGTGGGGTTGTTTTCAGTAAATCTTCATAAGCCTCCTGTTCGTATTTAAGGCAACACATAAGTCTTGAACAGGTTCCTGAAATTTTTGTAGGATTTAAAGAAAGATTTTGTTCCTTTGCCATCTTGATTGAAACAGGCTCAAAACCACCAAGATGAGAAGCGCAACAAAGCTTTCTTCCGCAAATACCAAGTCCGCCAAGCATTTTAGCTTCGTCACGAACACCGATTTGTCTTAATTCAATTCTTACTCTGAAAACAGAGGCGAGGTCTTTAACAAGCTCACGGAAGTCAACACGGCCGTCTGAAGTGAAGTAAAAAAGAATTTTACTTTGGTCGAAGGTGTATTCAACATCAACAAGCTTCATATCAAGCTTTCTTGCCGCAATTTTTTCAAGACAGATCTTAAAAGCTTCTTTTTCTTTTTGTTCGTTTTGCTTTGCTATTTCAAGGTCTTTTTCGGTTGCAAGTCTTAAAACCGGCTTAAGAGGTGAAACAATGCTTTCGTCATTAATCTCTTTGTTAGGAGATGTTACAACGCCAAGTTCAACGCCTCTTGCAGTTTCAACCACAACATACGAGCCTCTTGGTATTTTAAGACCGGCAGGATCAAAGTAATAAAGTTTGCCGGATTTTTTAAATTTAACAACTACTATTTCTACCATGGAGTTCCTCCCAAATTTTTAAAAGTGCATTTGTAACAGTAAGTTTAAATGCAGAGTTGAATTTTTGCGATTCCTTACATTTGGAAAGCAAGGAAGCAAATTCAAAAATGTTTTCTTCGGATATTTTGGATTTATGTGCTTTCAACATATCAATGAGATCCGAATTTATAATTTTGTCATCTGAAAAGTTATTTTTTACAAATAATAAATCTCTAAGGAGAATATAAACATAGTCTGAATTTTCATCAAAATCATCTTTATATTCTGTAAGGTAACCTGCAAAATCAAAAACCGCCGATTTGTCTTTGTTTAAGATTTTTGTTATGAACATTAAAAGTCTTTTCCTTTTGTCCCCTTGAGAGTTGTCATTTATATATTTTTCTGCAAGAGCTGAATTTCCGCCGCTTAATCTTGCGGCAAAATCAGCGTTAGCCTTTTTTTCAGGATATTTAAGCAAAAGATATTGAAGAATCTGCTCTGTTGAAGGAAGGGCTAACTTATATTTGGTAAGTCTTGAAAGAACAGTTTCAAGAAGCTGTTCCTCTTTTTCTGCAACCATTAAGAAAATTCCATATTCAGGTGGTGCTTCAAGCACTTTTAAAAGTGCATTCTGAGCCTGTGCAGTCATTTTGTGTGCATCAGTAAAAATGAAAATTTTCTTATCTGCAATAAAAGGACGCACATACATATTGTTTATAACATCTCTGATTTCGTCAACACCTATGGTTTTCTTTGTTGCCGAAACTATTATTTTGTCAGGATGGCTTCCTGCATTTGTTTTAACGCAGGATGGACAACTATTACAGGCATTTCCTGATTTTAAATCACAAAGCAGGGCATCTGCAGTTGCATTTGCAAGTTCTGCTCCGCTTGTGGTATTTCCGGTAAAAAGAATGGCATGATTTAAGGTGGAAGCTTTTATGCTGCTCATTAAATTATTTACAATACTGTCCTGCCATTTTATAGAATTGAAATTCAAAAAAATCAACCTTTCAGGTCAGGAAAATTAGAAATTTCCGACCTTATTATTATACAATTTTTTTATATGTTTGTCAATCATTCTTGAGCTGAAGCCTGTACTCCTTAGGTGACATTCCCACAACTGTAATAAAGTGGGAATTGAAATATCTTCGTGTGTTATAACCAACTGCACTTGATATTTCTGCTAATGTTTTGTCGGTTTTCATAAGCTCTTTTGCATGGTTTATTCTTACATTTGTAAGATAATCAGAATAAAACATACCTGTTTTTTGTTTATAATATCTGCTGAAATAAGATGGGTTCATATAAACCGCATCAGCAACATCTTTTCTTGTTATATCTTTGTGGTAGTTTTCGTTTATGAATTCGTTTGCTTTTTCAATAACATTTTTTGTATAGGAAATAGAATCGTTTAACAGCTCGTGTGTATCAAATTTTGTTTTAACAATATCTTCTATGTAACCCACAACCGAACGCAGGGCAAATGAACTGTATATGTTTTTCATATTAAAGAGCTTTTCTACGATTTCTTTAAGCTCTTTTTTGTTTATAGGCTTTAACAAATAGTTAAATGCCCCTGATTTCAAAGCGTTTTTTACGATTTCAAAGCTTCTGATTTTACCTGTTAATAAAATAAAAGCTTCAGGGGAAAATTCTGAAATATATTCGGCAATTCTGTAACCGTCAACATTAATAAGGTCACAATCGCAGATTACAAGGTTTACGAAGTTGTGCTGAAGATAATGCAAAAGCGCCTTTCCATCTGTAAAAGTTCTTTCTATGGTGATGGAGGAATTTACAGAAAGAAGAGTTTCTTTTATATTCTTTATAATTTTTTCATCATTGTCAGCAATGGTTATTGAATAAGACAAAAACTGCACCTCCAAAAAATAATACAAACATTTTAACACATTATTAACAAATGAGCAAGACTTTTTGTTGAAAAAATGATAAATTGTTACAAAAATAAAAAACCGGAAATCATTTTTCCAGTTTTGATATATATTCCTTTAGTTTTAAAAAGGTTTCTTTGCTTATAACGTGTTCTATTTTGCAACTGTCCTCATAAGCAACTTCTTCGCTTACGCCCAAAGCTATAAGCAGGGACGCGATAACCTCGTGGCGTTCGTAAACACTTTCGGCAACAAGCATACCTTTTTCAGTAAGAGAAATAGAGCCTTTCTCATCAATTGTAATATATTCATCGTCTTTAAGAGCTTTCATTGCAACTGAAACACTTGGCTTTGAAAAATTAAGCTCGTGGGCAATGTCAATACTTCTTACAGAGCCTTTTTGTTTTTTTATCATAAGTATGGCTTCTAAATAATTTTCTGCCGATTCTTTAATCTTCATAAGATGCTACCTTTCATATTTTTATTAATTTTATCATAAATATGAATATATGTCAAATTTGTAAAATATAGAAAAATTTTCATAAAAACTATTGACAAAAAGAGTTAGTTATGCTAAACTAACTCAGGTT
>JAZSLZ010000091.1:0-5717 GCA_045535635.1 Clostridia bacterium | reverse complement strand
TATTAATTTTTCACCAAAATTCAACACTCTTACTATAATTTTATCAAATTAGTGACAAAAAACTCTGTAGATATGCAAACCTATTTTATCATATTACTTTTCATTTCTTTAAGGAATGACATTTGAAACGGTACTGCAATTATAAATGTTATTATATCTGCCGTCATTTGAGTGTAAATAAGTCCGTCCAGCTTAAAAATACTGTTCATAATAAATATAACAGGAACAAGAACTATTCCCTGTCTTGCGGCTGCAAGGATTGATGCTCTTACTGCTTTTCCCGTTGTCTGAAGTGTCATATTACTCATAACTATCCAGGAATTTAGCGGAAATGCCATACACATCGCTCTAAATGTTGCACTTCCAAAGTTTATAACATCTGCATCTTCTGAAAAGAGACCTATTATCTGCTCAGAAAAGATGAAACCTAAAGCTGATGCTACAATTAAAAATACAAATGAGCTTTTTACACAAAACCAGAATGCTTTTGAAACTCTGTTATAAAGTTTTGCTCCGTAATTATATCCGCACACAGGCTGAAAACCTTGTCCAAAGCCTATCATTGCAGAGTTGAAAAACATTATAACTCTTGAGCAAACGGTCATACCTGTAATTGCAAAATCTCCGTAAAAACCTGCAGTATGATGAAGATATATTGTGCCAAGTGATGCTATTCCCTGTCGGCACAAGGAAGGAAAACCACCGTTTAAAATTGCAGTTACATATTCTTTTTTTGGAATAAAATTCTTGACTGAAATTTTTATATTATCACTTTTACTTGCACCAACCAGAAGAAGCACAAAGCTTACAAACTGACCTGTTATTGTGGCTATTGCCGCACCTATTATTCCCATTTTAAAGGTAGTTATCAAAAGAGGATCTAAAATGCAGTTAATAATTGCACCCGATGTTATTCCAACCATAGCAAACCCTGCATTACCCTGAAAACGAAGCTGATTATTGATAACAATAGAAGCACTCATAAATGGTGCACCTAAAAGTATATATGTCATATACTCTTTTGCATAAGGATAGATTGTATCTGTTGCACCAAGCATATATGCAAGTTTTTCTCTGAACGAAAGACCTAAAATCATTATAATAAGTCCAACGATAAAAGCACCGAAAAAGCCAACAGATGCAACAATTTCAGAAGACCTTTTATCCCCTGCACCCATACTTCTTGATATGAAATTTCCGCTTCCGTGTCCAAAAAAGAAACCAAAAGCCTGAATTATGGCCATCAAAGAAAACACAACGCCAACTGCACCTGTTATGCTTGTGTTATTCATTGTACTTACAAAATAAGTGTCTGCCATATTATAAAAGGTTGTTACAAGCATACTTACAATTGTCGGAACTGCAAGTTTTGTTATAAGCTTTTCAACCGGCTCTGTAGTCATTCTTTTAACTTTAAGATCCATTTATTACCTCTTTATTTTATCTGCTGAATATAAAAGCATATTTCCAAGTCCACAGCAACATACAATCTCTCCAATGCCAACGGTAATTGCCATAAAGTACATTGCATCATCAAGATGATATGCGTATTTTAATACAAAAGGCACTATCACCATATTTGAAATTACAGGCGGAAGTGCTACTAAATATTTATACTTTCTAAGTAAATAAGAACCAATTGCACCAATAAGAGTTGCTAAGCTTCCAAAAATTACATCTACTACTATTGAACCTGAAAGAATGTTTGCAATAAGACACCCTAAAAACAGTCCCGGTATTGCAGCAGGTGTAAAGTACGGTAAAACCGTAAGTGCCTCTGAAATCCTGAACTGGATTACTCCGCTTGAAAGTCCAAGCATTGCAGAAATCATCGTAAGCACCACATAAAGTGCCGCAATTATTCCTGCGGTTACCAAGTTTTTTGTTTTCATTTTTGTTTCTCCTTTAGTTTTGATTTAAGCAGTTGTGTTAGTATCCGAACTCGCCTAAGTCAAGTAAAATAGCCGTTTTTCTTTGTTGTCGCTCTTGAAATACGACAGTATTCCTGCGACCTTCCGCCTCGAAAAACAACGATTTTATCTTGCCTTAGGTTCTAAGAATTTTCGGTGATGCATTTTTTGTCAGTACGAGGCAAAAACGGAGCTAATGCTGTCGCATTTGCGAGTATTTTAACAAAGTAATGGCAAAAAAACGCACACTCAAAACGGGTTCGGATACTAACTCAACTGCTAAGTGAGGAAGGTCTCGAACTCACTGAAATCATTATATCTCTTACTTATAACAATGTCAAACTTTTTCTCCATTGACTTTATTGTATATTTATTATATAATTATATTGAATAAAATTTAATAGGGAGAGCATTTTATGAAACCACAAAAAATGAAAGCTTTGTTTCTTCGCCAGAGTTATATGGATTCATGGCACAGCTACAAACAAAGCTTAAATAAAAAAAGCTTTATAAGATGGGATTATATTATTCTGACAGCTTCAAACGAAGCACAGGCAAAAACCTACGAAAACAGAATAAATGACCGTATTAAAAACGGATATCTTCCTGCTTCTACACATTATGCAGTTCTTCCTGACCCCGATGGTAAAAGAGTAGGTTCAGGAGGTGCCACTTTTAATGTACTTAAATATATCAAATCCGTTTCAAATGGCGAAAGCTTTAAAGGAAAGAGAATTTTAGTTATCCATTCAGGCGGAGACTCTAAAAGAGTTCCTCAATATTCTGCCTGTGGAAAATTATTCTCACCTGTTCCAAGAACGTTGCCTGACGGAAGACGTTCAACTCTTTTTGATGAATTTATTATTGCCACAAGCGATATACCGTCCAGATTAAAAGATGGTATGCTCGTTCTTTCAGGTGATGTTTTACTGCTTTTCAACTCTCTTCAGATTGACTATCATTCAGACGGTGCTGCTGCAATTTCAATAAAAGAAAATGTAGAAACCGGCAAAAACCATGGTGTTTTTGCAACCGACAGTGATGGTTATGTGAGCGACTTTCTGCATAAATGCTCTGTTGAGGAGCTTACAATGCGCGGTGCAGTTAACGAGCAAAACAATGTGGACCTTGACACGGGTGCAATTTTAATGAGCAGTAAAATGACAGAAGATTTATATTCTCTCGTTGATACACAGGAAAAATTTGATAAATTCGTAAACGAAAAAGCCAGAATAAGTTTTTATGCAGATTTTCTTTATCCTCTTGCTAAAAACTCAACACTTGAGCAGTACTATAACGAAACTCCTGAAGGCGATTTCACAGATGAATTAAAAGAATGCAGAACTAAAATCTGGGAAACACTTAATAAATATTCACTCTATATGATAAACCTCTCCCCTGCTCAGTTTATTCACTTTGGCACAACAAGAGAGCTTTTAAAGCTTATGACAGAAGAAATTTCTTCTTACGAATTTCTTGATTGGAGCAAACAAATAACTTCAACCAAAAACCCTGCAATTAAATGTGCAACTAGTAACAGTTATATATGCTCTCAGGCATCAATTGATGAATCAAGCTACATAGAAGACAGTTATATTTTAGGAAACACTAAAATAGGTAAAAACTGCGTAATCTCAAATATGGTACTCAAAGATGCTATTGTAGAAGATCACACAGTTCTTCACGGTCTTAAATTAAACAACGGAAAGTTTGTTGTAAGAAAATATAAAACAGACACAAATCCTAAGGTTGATAATTTCTGGAATGAAAAAATCTTCCCTATGTGTGATACACTTGAAGATTCCTATAACAACAAAGAGGGTGTTCTTACAAGTCTTGCCGAAAGCTATAATATGGCTGATACAAAATTCATAATGGAATATGAAAGTCAGCTTCAGCAAGATATTGCAACACAAAACTTTATATCCGACATTGCCACAAAACAACCTCATTATGTTGTTCTCTCCAATTTCAACACTAAACCTTTAACAAAGAAACAAATAAATGATTTGCTTCATTATGCTAAAAAAGCTGATTTTTCAATCAAATCAAGAATTTACTATTATTTATCATTATTAACAAAGGATCACGAAAAATATTATAATTTATGCTTTGAAACCATTCAGAAAAGTATAATGGCAAATTCAGCATCAGGTATTAAATACAATCCAAATCTTAAGATTGCACACAACGAGGTTGTTGCAAATCTTCCTGTTAGAGTTAATTTTGGCGGTGGTTGGTCGGACACTCCTCCATACTGTAATGAAAACGGCGGAACTGTTATTAATGCCGCAATAACTCTTAAAGGTAACAAGCCTATTTTTGTAAGACTTAAAAAAACAGATAAGAAAACCATTGAGCTTTCCAGTGTTGACGCTAATGCAAAATTTGAATTTACTTCAACTGAAGATTTGCAAAATTGTTCAAATCCATACGATCCGTTTGCACTCCACAAATCAGCCCTTATCGCTTGTGGTGTAATACCTAAAACTGAAAAAATTCCTCTTGAAGAAATTCTAAGTAATCTCGGCGGCGGTTTTTCTCTTGAAACTGAGGTTCTTAATGTTCCAAGAGGAAGCGGACTTGGTACAAGCAGTATTCTTTCTGCAACATGTGTAAAGGGCATTTATAACTTCTTTGGAATAAAAGCCGATAACAATGAATTCTATGAAAAAGTTATGTGCGTTGAACAACTTATGTCCACAGGTGGCGGTTGGCAGGACCAGATTGGTGGTTTTACCGATGGTATTAAATTCCTCACTACTACAGCAGGACTTACTCAAAACATCAATGTTTATTACGTAGAAATGCCTGAAAGTGCAAAACAAGAGTTACAGGAAAGATACGCACTTATTTACACAGGCCAAAGACGTCTGGCAAGAAATCTTTTAAGACATGTTGTATCGAAATTTCTTACTTATGACGAAACAACTACAGATGTTCTCAACAAAATACAAAGACTTGCATTCTTAATCAGGTTTGAATTAGAAAAAGGTAACATAGACGCATTTGCAAAGCTTCTTACCGAACATTGGGAATTATCTAAGCTTTTAGACAGAGGTTGCACAAACACCTGTATAGAGCAAATTTTCATTTCAATTGAAGATATGATTGACGGTAAGTTTATCGCAGGTGCAGGTGGGGGGGGTTTCTTACAGGTAATTCTGAAAAAAGGTATAACTAAAGAAATGCTCTCTGACAGACTTAAATCTGTCTTTCAGGATAGCGGTGTTGATGTTTGGGACTCTCAATTCTTGTTCTAAACATTTTCCACAGTAAAAAGGAGTTTACAATTCAGCGTAAAAATCGGCATATTATTTTTCAGCTAAAGCATTGACAATTTCCTTAGAAGGTGTAATTTTTTGTTCTCTAATTTATTGTGGCACAGGTTCTGATTTTGATATAATTATTAATTCCTTTAGTGCGAATGAAAGCCGATTCTGGAAACGACAATTTTTAGTGAAAAGTGAATAGTACAAAAAGAAACGACAACTTTCTTATCGAAAATTGTCGTTTCTTTTTGGTCGAGGTGACAGGATTTGAACCTGCGGCCCCTTCGTCCCGAACACGCTCTAAAGCCTGATATATAGCGGTTTCTGCCTTTTTTAGCCCTTTTTGCTACATTCAACATACTCTTTGGACATCTTATCTCCACTGTTTCCGCCTGTTACATTTCTAACTGTGGGATAACATGTGGTCAAAAAATACCTTGTACTTTTAAATATTTGATTGATGTTATTTAAGAATTTCTGCAGATAAAATCTATTTTGATTATTTATCAGAACTTAAATTCCTAACTTCTTCCTC